>NZ_WMBF01000457.1:0-5101 GCF_019400875.1 Streptomyces anatolicus
GGCTTCTAGCGGGGCGCTTCGGGTTCGTCGTGGCTGAGCGCGTAGTTCCTCGCGCCCCTTCGGGCGCGATCACCCGCGTTGCCCCTTCGGGCGTTCACCCGCGCCACTCCAGCGCGGGTTTGTCGTGGCTGAGCGCGCCGTTCCCCGCGCCCCTTCGGGCGCGATCACCCGCGCCGCCCCTTCGGGCGTTCACCCGCGCCGCCCCCTCGGGCGTTCACTCGCGCCACTCCAGCGCGGGTTTGTCGTGGCTGAGCGCGCCGTTCCCCGCGCCCCTACGGGCGCGATCACCCGCGCCATCCCTCGGGCGCGTTCAACCCCGCCACTCCAGCGCGGGATCGTCGTGGCTGAGCGCGCCGTTCCCCGCGCCCCTTTGGGGCGCGATCACCCGTGCCCCCTTCGGGCGTATTCGCCTGCGCCCTCCCCCGGGTGTTCGCCCGCACCCCTTCGGGGTGGGCCTCCCTCAGTTCTGGGGGCGGCCTGTTGCTGCTGCGTAGAAGGCCACCGCCGCCGCCGCTCCCACGTTCAGGGAGTCCACGCCGTGGGCCATCGGGATGCGGATCCATTCGTCCGCCGCGACCAGGGCCTGCGTGGAGAGGCCGTCGCCCTCCGCGCCCAGCATCAGCGCCACCCGGTCCATGCGGTGCGGGGCCACCTCGTCCAGGGACTTCGCCTTCTCGTCGGGGGTGAGGGCGAGCAGGTTGAAACCGGCCTCGCGCACTCCCTCCAGGCCCTTCGGCCAGGACTCCAGACGGGCGTACGGGACCGAGAAGACCGCGCCCATGGAGACCTTCACCGAGCGGCGGTACAGCGGGTCCGCGCAGTCCGGGGAGAGCAGGACCGCGTCCATGCCGAGGGCCGCCGCCGAGCGGAAGATCGCACCGATGTTCGTGTGGTCGTTCACCGCCTCCATCACGACCACCCTGCGGTGGGTCGCGAGGAGTTCGTCGGCCGTGGGCAGTGGCTTGCGCTGCATCGAGGCGAGGGCGCCGCGGTGCACGTGGTAGCCGGTGACCCGTTCGGCGAGGTCCGGGCTCACCGCGTACACGGGAGCCGGAAGCTCGTCGATGACGTCGCGCATGACGTCGACCCACTTGGCCGAGAGCAGCATCGACCGCATCTCGTAACCGGCGTCCTTGGCCCGTCTGATGACCTTCTCGCCCTCGGCGATGAACAGTCCCTCGGCCGGTTCGCGCCTGCGGCGCAGCTCGACGTCGGTCAGGCCCGTGTAGTCGCGCAGGCGGGGGTCGTCGGGGTCGTCGACGGTGATGAGATCAGCCACAGGGTGATACTGCCTTGTCCTGGGTGTGGTGCCAACGGCCGGGGGCGTGTTCCGTTACCGCTGGTTACTGGGGTGGTGTGCGGGGCGCGTTACGCGCGTGCGTCGGGGCCCACGGTGACGACGTCGCCGATGACGATGACCGCCGGAGGCTTCACCTCGTGGGTGCGGACCGCCTCGGCGACCGTGCCGAGCGTCGCGTCGACGCGGCGCTGGGCGGCCGTCGTGCCCTCCTGGATCAGGGCGAGCGGGGTGCCGGCCGCCTTGCCGTGGGTGATCAGGGCCTCCGCGATCTTGCCGATCTTGTCGACGCCCATGAGGATCACCAGCGTGCCGCGCAGCTTGGCGAGGGACTCCCAGTCGACCAGGGAGCGCTCGTCGTCCGGCGCCACATGCCCGCTGACCACCGTGAACTCGTGGGCGACGCCCCGGTGGGTGACGGGGATGCCCGCGGCAGAGGGGACGGAGATCGAGCTGGAGATGCCGGGTACGACGGTGCAGGCGATGCCCGCCTCGGCGAGCGCCTGCGCCTCCTCCATGCCACGGCCGAAGACGTAGGGGTCGCCGCCCTTGAGGCGTACGACGGCCTTGCCCTGCTTGGCGTGCTCGATCAGGGCGTTGTTGATCGCCTCCTGGGCCATGAAACGGCCGTAGGGGATCTTCGCGGCGTCGATCACCTCGACGTGCGGCGGCAGCTCGTCCAGGAGGTCGCGGGGGCCGAGGCGGTCGGCGATGACGACGTCCGCCGCGGCGAGGAGCCGGCGGCCGCGGACGGTGATCAGGTCCGGGTCGCCGGGGCCGCCGCCGACCAGGGCGACGCCGGGGGTCCGGGTGCGCAGGTGCGGGGCGACGAGGCTGCCGTCGCGCAGGCCCTCGACGACCGCGTCGCGGATGGCGGCGGTGCGGCGCGGGTCGCGGTCCTGCACGTCACTCGACAGGACGGCGACGGTGACGCCCTCGGAGCGGCCGGTGGCCGGGGTCCAGGCGGTGGCCGCCTCGGCGTCGTCGGAACGTACGCACCAGACGCGGTGGGCCTCCGCCTCCGCCGACGCACGGGTGTTGGCCTCGTCGTCGCTGGTGGCGATCAGGGCGTACCAGGCGCCCTGGAGGTCGCCGTCCTCGTAGCGGCGCCGGGTCCAGGTGATCTCGCCCGCGTCGGCCATCGCCTCCACCGAGGGGGTCGCCGAGGGGGATACGAGGAGAACGTCGGCGCCCGCCTTGATCAGCGCGGGGAGGCGGCGCTGGGCCACCTGGCCGCCGCCGAGGACGACGACGCGGCGGCCGTTGAGGCGGAGGCCTACGGGGTAGGCGGGGTGTTCGGCCATGGCTGTGCGGCTCCTCGTGCGGGCGGAGTCTGCTGATCTGGGGATTCTGGGGGTGCTGCGGGCCGCTGCGTCGCTGAAGCGGCTGCGTTTGACGTGCGGGTTCAGTATGGCGGGGGCGGGGCCGGGTTCTCTTCCCCAGCCCCGCCCCACGCCCCGGCAACCGGGGCTTCGCGGCCTACTTCTCGGTGACGCCCGCCGAATCGAACGTGGCCACCTCGTGCATCGCGCGGGCCGCGCTCTGGACGATCGGCAGGGCCAGAAGCGCGCCCGTGCCCTCGCCGAGGCGCAGATCCAGGTCGACGAGCGGGCGCAGGCCCAGCTTGTTCAGGGCCGCGACATGGCCGGGCTCGGCGCTGCGGTGGCCCGCGATGCAGGCCGCCAGGACCTCTGGGGCGATGGCGCGGGCGACCAGGGCGGCCGCGCCGGCACTCACACCGTCCAGGATCACCGGCGTACGCAGGGAGGCGCCGCCGAGGAGGAGGCCGACCATGGCCGCGTGCTCCAGGCCGCCGACCGCCGCGAGGACGCCGATCGGGTCCGCCGGGTCGGGCCGGTGGAGTTCCAGGGCGCGGCGGACCACCTCGACCTTGCGGGCGTGCATCTCGTCGTTGATGCCGGTGCCGCGGCCGGTGACCTCGGCGGGGTCCACGTCCGTGTAGACGGAGATCAGGGCCGCGGACGCGGTGGTGTTCGCGATGCCCATCTCGCCGGTCAGCAGGGCCTTGTTGCCCGCCGCCACCAGGTCGCGGGCGGTCTCGACGCCCACCTCGATGGCCGCCTTGACCTCTTCGCGGGTCAGGGCGGGGCCCGTCGTCATGTCGGCCGTGCCCGCGCGCACCTTGCGGGGCAGCAGGCCCGGCGTGGCGGGCAGCTCGCTCGCCACGCCCACGTCGATGACGCAGACCTCGGCGCCGACCTGGTTGGCGAAGGCGTTGCAGACCGCGCCGCCGCCGAGGAAGTTGGCGACCATCTGCGCGGTCACCTCCTGCGGCCAGGCGGTGACGCCCTGCGCGTGCACGCCGTGGTCACCGGCGAAGATCGCGACGGCCGCGGGCTCCGGGATCGGCGGCGGGCACATCCGGGAGAGGCCGGAGAGCTGGGCGGAGATGATCTCCAGCATGCCGAGGGCGCCCGGCGGCTTGGTCATCCGCTTCTGGCGTTCCCACGCCTCGCCGAGCGCCTTGGCGTCCAGCGGGCGGATGTTGGTCACGGTCTCGGCGAGCAGGTCGTGCGGGTCCTCGCCGGGCAGGGCGCGGCGGCCGTACGTCTCCTCGTGGACGACCCAGGACAGCGGGCGGCGCTTGGACCAGCCCGCCTGGATCAGCTCGGGCTCGTCCGGGAACTCGTCGACGTATCCCACGCAGAGGTACGCGACGACTTCGAGGTGCTCGGGCAGGCCGAGGGTGCGGACCATCTCGCGCTCGTCGAAGAAGCTGACCCAGCCGACGCCGAGGCCTTCGGCTCGGGCGGCGAGCCAGAGGTTCTCGACCGCGAGGGCGGAGGAGTACGGGGCCATCTGCGGCTGGGTGTGCCGGCCCAGGGTGTGGCGGCCGCCGCGGGTGGGGTCGGCGGTGACGACGATGTTCACCGGGGTGTCGAGGATGGCCTCGATCTTCAGTTCCTTGAACTGCTTCGCGCGGCCCTTGGGCAGGGACTTGGCGTACGCGTCACGCTGGCGCATGGCCAGTTCGTGCATGGTGCGCCGGGTCTCGGCGGACTTGATGACGACGAAGTCCCAGGGCTGGGAGTGCCCCACGGAGGGCGCGGTGTGGGCCGCCTCCAGGACGCGGAGCAGCACCTCGTGCGGGATGGGATCGGAGCGGAAGCCGTTGCGGATGTCGCGGCGCTCGCGCATGACGCGCAGGACGGCCTCGCGCTCGGCGTCGGCGTAGCCGGGCGCGGCGGTGCCGGGGGAGGTCACGGGCCCGGCGGGCTCCTCGTTCGCCTCGTCCCCCTCGTCCTCCTCGATGATGAGGAGTCCCGGCGCCTCGGCGGGAAGCCGCGCCTCCGCCGCCTCCGGGGCGTCCTGCGGCAGCAGGGCCTCGGGGCCCTGCGCGGTGTCGGGTGCGTCAGGCGCTTCGGCCATCTCGGGTGCTTCGGCCACTTCGGTCACTTCGTTCGCGTTGATCGGTTCGAACGAGATGACATCGTCGGCCTCGTCCAACTCTGCGGCCGGGTCGGCCGACTCGGGGGCGGCCGGGAACTCGGCCGGAGCCACCACCGGGGGTGCGGGGGGTGCGGGGGTCTCAGCGGGCGCGACCGGGGCCGGCGCGCCCTGAAGCGGCTCGGCGTCCTCGGTCTCTTCGTCCGCCCCGACCTGCGGCAGCGCCGCGTCGGACGCGGCGTCCGCTGCCAGCGGCTCGGCGCCGTCGCGCGGGGCGGGCACGGTGACGGCGGGCTGCGCGACGGCCTCGGGGAGCGCGTGGGCGGCCGCCGGGTCCTCGGGGGCGGCATCGGGTGCCGTCGCTTCCGTCGGCTCGACCGGCGGTACGAGGATGGG
>NZ_WMBF01000458.1:0-5076 GCF_019400875.1 Streptomyces anatolicus
GTACGGAGGGGCGGTCAGAGGCGTTCGATGATCGTCACGTTGGCCTGGCCGCCGCCCTCGCACATCGTCTGGAGTCCGAACCGGCCGCCTGTGCGCTCCAGTTCGTGCAGGAGGGTCGTCATCAGTTTGACGCCGGTCGCGCCGAGAGGGTGGCCGAGGGCGATCGCACCGCCGTTGACGTTGACCTTCTCCGGGTCCGCGCCGGTCTCCTTCAGCCAGGCCAGGACGACCGGCGCGAACGCTTCGTTGATCTCGACGAGGTCGATGTCGTCGATGGTCATGCCGGTCTTCTTGAGCGCGTACGCGGTGGCGGGGATCGGCGCGGAGAGCATCCGGATGGGGTCCTCGCCGCGCACGGAGAGGTGGTGGACACGCGCGCGAGGCGTCAACCCGTGTTCCCGCACGGCGCGTTCGCTCGCGATGAGCAGTGCGGCGGCGCCGTCCGAGACCTGTGAGGAGCAGGCGGCGGTGATCGTGCCGTCTTCGAGGACGGGCTTGAGGCCCGCCATCTTCTCCAAGGTGGTGTCGCGGCGCGGGCCTTCGTCGGCGGTCACGTCGCCGTACGCGACGAGTTCGCGGTCGAAGCGGCCCTCGTCGGTGGCGCGGACCGCGCGCCGGTGGGAGCGGAGGGCGAACTCCTCCATGTCGCGGCGGGATATGCCCCACTTGGCGGCGATCAGCTGTGCGCCGTGGAACTGGTTCACGGGCCGGTCGCCGTAGCGGGCGCGCCAACCCGCGCTGCCCGCGTACGGGCCCTCGGTGAGGCCGAGTGGTGTGGCGGCCTGCCGGGAGGCGAAGGCGATGGGGATCATCGACATGTTCTGTGTGCCGCCCGCGACAACGAGGTCCTGGGTGCCGGACAGAACGCCCTGCGCCGCGAAGTGCACGGCCTGCTGGGACGATCCGCACTGGCGGTCGATCGTCACGCCGGGGACCTCTTCGGGCAGCCCGGCGGCGAGCCAGCTGGTGCGGGCGATGTCCCCGGCCTGCGGCCCAACCGTGTCCAGGCAGCCGAAGACGACGTCCTCCACGGCGGCGGGGTCGATGCCGGTGCGCGCGACGAGGGCCTTGAGGACGTGGGCGCCCAGGTCGGCGGGGTGAACCTGACAGAGCCCTCCCTGGCGCCTGCCGACGGGGGTGCGGACCGCTTCGACGATGTAGGCCTCGGCCATGACTGCGTACTCCTCGGTCGTGGGCGCCGTGGGACGGCGCGCCGCTCTACGTGCGCACGGAGATGCCGTCCAGGACCATCGACAGGTACTGGCGGGCGATCTCCTCGGGGCTGTGGCCGCCGCCGGGGCGGTACCAGGACGCGGCGACCCAGACCGTGTCGCGCACGAAGCGGTAGGCGAGCCGGATGTCCAGGTCACCGCGGAAGACGCCTTCCGCGACGCCTCGCTCCAGCGTCGTCAGCCAGGCCTTCTCGAAGCGCTGCTGCGAGTCGGACAGGTACTGGAAGCGCTTCTGCGCGACGAGGTGCCTGGACTCCTTCTGGTAGATCGCGACGGCGGCGCGGTGCCGGTCGATCTCCCGGAATGACTCGGTGACGAGCGCTTCAAGGGTCTCGCGGGGGCCGAGCTGGGCCTGGAGCACGGAGTCGTACCCGTCCCACAGCTCGGTGAGGAAGGTGCGGAGGATCTCTTCGAGCATCGACTCCTTGGAATCGAAGTGGTAGTAGAGACTGCCGGCGAGCATGCCGGCGGCGTCGGCGATCTTGCGGACCGTGGTGGCGTTGTACCCCTGCTCGGCGAAGACATCGGCGGCGATGCCGAGGAGTTCGCGTCGGCGCTCGGGCGACGGACTCACCTGCGGCTTCTTCTTGCCGGCGGTCTGCTTCGGTCCGCCGGTGCTCTGCTTCGGTCCGTTGGTGCGCTGGTTCGGTTCGCTGGTGCTCTGGTTCGGTTTCGACACACGGTCATTCTCCGCCTAGGCGTGCTGGCTGCTGACCGAGACCGTCTCGCCCGTCAGGTACGAGGAGTAGCCGCTGGCCAGGAAGACGATCACGTTGGCTATCTCCCAGGGCTGCGCGTACCGCCCGAAGGCCTCGCGGGCGGTGAGCTGTTCCAGCAGCTCGGGCGAGGTGACCTTCGCGAGGTGGGGGTGCATGGCGAGGCTCGGCGCGACCGCGTTGACCCGGATGCCGTGGGGGGCCGCCTCGATCGCCGCGCAGCGGGTGAGGGCCATGACCCCGGCCTTCGCGGCGGCGTAGTGCGCCTGGCCCTCCTGCGCGCGCCAGCCGAGCACCGAGGCGTTGTTCACGATCACTCCGCCGCCGGTGCCGTCACCGGCCCGGTCGACGCCGCCGCCACCGCGACCGCCACCGGGACCGCCCGCCCGCATGCGGCGCAAGGCGGCGCGTGTGCACCGGAACGTGCCGTTCAGCGTCACGTCGATGACCTTGCCCCACTGCGCGTCGGTCATCTCGGCGAGCGGGGCCGTCCCGCCGAGGCCCGCGTTGTTCACCACGATGTCCAGGCGGCCATGGCGCTGCTCCGCCAGCTCGAACAGGCCCTGGACCTGCGCCTCGACGGTCACGTCACACGGGACGCCGTCGATCCGGTCCGCCCCGAACTCCTCGGCGAGCGCGGCCACCGCCTCCTTGGTGCGGCGGGAATGGGCGTCACCTATGACGACGCGCGCGCCCTCCTCCAGGAAGCGGCGCGCGGTGGCGCCGCCGATGCCCGCGCCGGCCGCCGCCGTGATCACGGCGGTGCGCCCCGCGAGCAGGTCGTGTCCCGGCGGACAAGCGGGTGCGTCCATGGGCGTGCCTCCGGCTCGATGCTGCGTACTGACATCCGACATGCGACTTCTTGCTTCTCGCTTCTGACGACTACTGACCCTCGACTCTTTGACTGCCCACACGGTAACCTACCAAACACTTGTTAGGGAAGTGTGGGCGAAGAATTCCGGGAGGTGGGCTGATGGACCTCGACTTCACCGCCGAGGAGAGGGAGTTCCGGCAGCGGGCGCGTGACTGGCTCGCGGCGCATGTGCCGGCCACGCCGCTGCCCTCCCTGGAGACCGAGGAGGGTTTCACGGCCCACCGGGAGTGGGAGCGCGAGCTGGCGGCCGCCCGCTGGTCGGTGGTGTCCTGGCCCGAGGAGTACGGCGGGCGGGGCGTCGACATCGTGAAGTGGCTGGTGTTCGAGGAGGAGTACTACGCGGCGGGGGCCCCGGGCCGGGTCTCGCAGAACGGCATCAGCCTGCTCGCACCGACTCTCTTCGACTTCGGCACCGCCGCACAGCGCGCGCGGGTGCTGCCCGCCATGGCGACCGGCGAGGTGATCTGGGCGCAGGCCTGGTCCGAGCCGGAGTCGGGCTCCGACCTGGCGTCGCTGCGCTCCACCGCCCGCCGCACGAACGGCGGTTGGCTGCTGAGCGGGCAGAAGACGTGGTCGTCGCGGGCCGCGTTCGCCGACCGCGCGTTCGGGCTCTTCCGCAGCGAGCCGTACGACACCGGTGCGGGTGCCGTGAGCGCCGCAGGCGCCGCCAGTGCCGCGGGCAAGCCGCACCGGGGGCTCACGTATCTGATGTTCCCGCTCGACGCGGACGGCGTGACCGTCCGCCCCATAGGCCGCCTGGACGGCAAGCCCGCCTTCGCGGAACTCTTCCTCGACGACGTCTTCGTACCCGACGAGGACGTGATCGGCGAGCCGGGCCAGGGCTGGCGGATCGCCATGTCGGCCACGGGCGACGAACGCGGTCTGACGCTGCGCTCCCCCGGCCGTTTCCGCGCCGCCGCCGACCGTCTCGCGCGGCGGTGGCGAGCGCAGGGGGACCCGGCCGACACCGCGCTGAGCGACCGGGTCGCCGACGCCGTCATCGGGGCGCGCGCCTATGAGTTGTTCACCTGGGCCTGCGCGTCGCGCTCCACGGCCGGGGAGACGGTCGGCGCCGAGTCCAGCCTCAACAAGGTCTTCTGGTCGGAGTACGACATCGCGCTGCACGAGACGGCACTGGATCTGCTGGGCGCCGAGGGCGAACTGGCCGACGGCACGGCGGCCGGGCAGGACGGGGACAGCGCACCGGCGGGGCAGGACTGGATGGAGGGGTACGTCTTCTCGCTCGCCGGGCCCATCTACGCCGGGACCAACGAGATCCAGCGCGACATCATCGCCGAGCGGCTGCTCGGGCTGCCGAAGGGACGCCGCTGATGAGGTTCCTCCTCGACGACGAGCAGCGCGACTTCGCACGCTCGCTCGACGCGATGCTGAGTGCGCAGGACACGGTGACGGCCACGCGCGCGTGGGGCGACGGCGACCGGGGGCCGGGGCGCGCGGTATGGGCGCGGCTCGCGGACGCGGGGGTGTTCGCGCTGCCGGTGCCGCGGGCGTACGAGGGGCAGGGGCCGCTGCCGCTCGAAACAGCCGTCGCCTTCGTGGAGTTGGGTCGGCACGCGGTGCCGGGGCCTGCCGTGGAGACGGTGGCGGCCGAGGCGCTGCTCGCGCGCCTGGCGGAGCTGGGCGAGCCGGGACCGGCCAAGAGGTTCCTGCCCTCGCTCGCCTCGGGTGCGGCGTGCGCGACGCTGACGCTGCCCGAAGGAGGGCCGTACGCGCTCGACGCGGAGGAGGCGGGCCTGTTCCTCGCCGTGGCCGACGGTGAGCTGCGGCTCGCACCCGGGCACGCGCGCGTGCGACGGTCCCTCGACCCCGCTCGGCGCCTGGCCGCGCCACTGTCCGGCGGTGAACTGCTCGCCACCGGCCCCGCCGTGGCCGGCGCGGCACGGCACGCGAGGGACTGGGCGGCGCTCGTCACGGCGGCGCAGGCGCTCGGCGTCGGGCTGGCACTGCTCGACAGGACGGTGGCGTACGTGAAGCAGCGCAGCCAGTTCGGGGCGCCGATCGGTTCGTTCCAGGCCGTCAAACACCGGCTCGCGGACGTCCTGATCCGGCTGGAGTTCGTCCGGCCCCTGGTGCTCGGGGCCGCGCTGACCATGGCGCCGGGAGACATCGCCGCCGCCAAGGTGACGGCGGCCGACGCGGCTTACGGGGCGTCACGCGCCGCGCTCCAGCTCCACGGGGCGATCGGATACACCGCGGAGTTCGACCTCTCCCTGTGGCTCACCAAGGCGCGGGC
>NZ_WMBF01000045.1:0-23342 GCF_019400875.1 Streptomyces anatolicus
GGGCAGGACGGCCCGCCCGTCCCCCGGGACATGCCCGACCAGCAGGCCTCGGACGAGAACGACGCCTGGGAGGCGGACGCCGAGGCGGCCGCCTCGGGCGACGCCCGCGACGGCGAGGTACCCGACACGGACGAGGCCGGCACCGGCCGGCGCGGCGACGCCGAATCCGACGCGCCCGGCCCCGGCCCGGACGAGCCGGAGGAGAACCCCGAACCGGACGAGCCCACCGCCTGAGGGCGCCCCGGGCCCCGCTCGCCGTGCCCCGCGCCCCGTCATGGGCGACGCTGGGGTGACACGTACACCGCCGGAGAAGCCACCGGCGGCCGGAGGTGTCGATGGAGCCCGTGGCGGCGCTGGAACGGATCGCCTTCCTGCTGGAGCGCGGCCGCGCCCCGACCTACCGCGTGCGGGCCTTTCGCACCGCGGCCGCGGTGATCGGGGCGCTGCCCCCGGGGGAGACCGAGCGGCGCGCCGCCGACGGCACCCTGGAGTCGCTCAAGGGAGTCGGACCCAAGACGGCGGGCGTGGTCCGCGAGGCGCTCGCCGGTGACGTGCCCGGGTATCTGGAACGCCTCGAAGGCGAGGCGGGGGACCCGCTCGCCGAAGGCGGCGCCGAACTGCGCGCGCTGCTGCGCGGCGACTGCCATCTGCACTCCGACTGGTCCGACGGCGGCAGCCCCATCGAGGAGATGGGCCGGGTCGCCATGGCGCTCGGCCACGAATGGGCGGTGCTCACCGACCACTCGCCGCGGCTGACCATCGCCCGCGGCCTGTCACCGGAACGGCTGCGCGAGCAGCTGGACGTGGTGGCGGGTCTCAACGCCGGCTGGGCGCCCTTCCGGCTGCTCACCGGCATCGAGTGCGACATCCTCGACGACGGCTCCCTCGACCAGGAGCCCGAACTGCTCGACCGCCTCGACCTGGTGGTCGTCTCCGTGCACTCCAAGCTCCGCATGGACGCCGCCGCCATGACGCGCCGCATGGTCGCCGCCGTCAGCGACCCCCGCGCGGACGTGCTCGGCCACTGCACCGGCCGGCTCGTCACCGGGCGCGGCAGGCCGGAATCCCAGTTCGACGCGGACGAGGTGTTCGCCGCGTGCGCCGCGGCGGGCACGGCCGTGGAGATCAACAGCCGCCCCGAACGGCTCGATCCGCCCCGCAGGCTGCTGCGGCGCGCGGTGGACGCCGGGGTCCTGTTCTCCGTGGACACCGACGCGCACGCCCCCGGCCAGCTCGACTGGCAGATCATCGGGTGCGCGCGGGCCGAGGAGTGCGGGGTGCCCGCCGAGCGTGTGGTGAACACCTGGACGGCCGAAGAACTGCTGGCCTGGACCCGCGAGAGCCGGGCCCGATCCGCCTCCTGAACCGGCCCGACCTGCCCCGACCTGGCCCGCGCGTCCCCGGAAGCCCGGATGCCGCTACATGCCGCGCGCGAGCCCCGCGAGCACCCGGTCCGGCGTGAGGGGCAGCTCGCGCAGCCGTACACCGGTCGCGTGGCGCAGCGCGTTGCCGATGGCGGCGGCCGTCCCGACGATGCCGATCTCCCCGATCCCCTTGCTGCCCATGGGGTTCAGATGGGGATCGTCCTCGTCGATCCAGTGCGCCTCGATCGCGGGCACGTCCGCGTGCGCCGGGACGTGATAGGCCGCGAGGTCACGCTCCGCGAAGTCACCGAAGGCCGCGTCCATCGTGCTGCTCTCCGTCAGCGCCATCCCGAGCCCCATCGTCATCGCGCCGATGAACTGCGAGCGTGCCGTGCGGGCGTTGAGGATGTGCCCGGCCGCGTAGACGCCCAGCAGGCGGCGCACGCGTACCTCGCCGGTCACCATGTCGACGCCGACCTCGGCGAAGTGCGCGCCGAAAGCGTGCCGCGCGTATTCGCTCTCCGCGTCCGCGGTGCCCGCCGTGTCGGCCGTGGCACCCACCCCCTCCGGCGGCAGCTGCTGCCCCTGCTGCTCGGAGAGCCGCTTGGCCAGCCGCGTGCAGGCCTCGTGGACCGCCCAGCCCCACGAGGCCGTCCCCGACGAACCGCCCGCGAGCGGCGCGTCCGGCAGGTCGCTGCTGCCGATGGCGACCCGCACCCGCTCCACCGGGACGCCGAGCGCGTCGGCGGCGACCTGCGCGAGCACGGTGCGGGCACCCGTGCCGATGTCGGTGGCGTTGACGCGTACCGCGTAACTGCCGTCCGGGTAGGCGTGCGCGCTCGCCCGGGACGGCGAGGCGAGCGCCGGATATGTCGCGGAGGCGACCCCGCTGCCCACGAGGACGGGCCCCTCGGCGCGCGAACGGGTCCGCGGATCGCGCTCGGACCAGCCGAAAAGCCGGGCGCCCTCGCGCAGGCACTCGGCGAGATGCCGGCTGCTGAAGGGCTTGGAGCTGTCGGGCTCCTTCGCGGTGTCGTTGCGCAACCGCAGCTCGACGGGGTCGATGTCGAGGTGCACGGCCAGTTCGTCCATCGCCGACTCCAGCGCGTACATGCCCGGCGCCTCGCCCGGCGCCCGCATCCACGAAGGCGTCGGCACGTCGAGCGGCACGACCCGGTGCGTGGTGCGGCCGTGCGGCGAGCCGTACATGACGCGCGTGGCGGCGGCCGCGGTCTCCACGAACTCCTTGACACGAGAGGTCTGCGACGTCACCTCATGGATGACGGAGATCAACGTGCCGTCCTTCTCCGCGCCCAGCCGCACCCGCTGGACGGTCGGCGAGCGGTGGCCCACCACGGCCGCCAACTCCCGCCGCGGCAGGGAGAGTTTCACCGGCCGCCCGGTCACGCGCGCGGCGATGGAGGCGAGCACCACGTGCGGCCGGGGCGTGCCCTTGCAGCCGAAGCCGCCGCCGACGTGTTCGGAGATGACCGTGATCCGCTCCTTGGGCAGCGCGAACATGCCCGCAAGGACCTCGCGGACCGTGGTGGCGCCCTGGCTGGAGTCATAGACGGTCAGCCGCCCGTCGTGCCAGCGTGCGGTCGCCGCGTGCGGCTCCATGGGGTGGTTGTGCAGCGGCGGCACGCGGTAGACGGCGTCGACGCGGACCGGCGCGGAGTCGAAGGCGCCGTCGGCGTCACCGCGTACGTGCTCGCCCGACGTGCCGTCGGTGTCCTCGGGCACGTACGCGTCCGCGTGGTCCGCGCGCAGCGTGACGTCATGGGGCTCCACGACATAGTCGACGCGGACGGCGGCGGCGCCCTCGCGGGCCGCCTCCAGCGTCTCGGCGACGACGAGAGCCACGTACCAGCCGCGGTGCGGCACCCGGGCGTCCTGCAGCACGGCGAGGGTCGCGTCGTCCTGCTCGACGAGGCGCGGCGCGTTCAGATGGCTCAGGACGTCGATGACCCCGGGCAGGGCGAGAGCCGCCGAGTCGTCGATGGCGGTGATCTCGCCGCGCGCCACCGTCGCCGGGACCGGCCAGGCGTAGGCGCACCCGGCGGGCGTGTGCTCGGCGGCGTAACGGGCGGCCCCGGTCACCTTGTCGGGGCCCTCCCTGCGCTCGTTCGGCGCCCCGAGAGCGTTGCTGGTGTGCTGCATGGGGATTCTCCCTGGAGGGCGAAGAGGCGGTGCCGAGTCAGGAGCCCGTGGGTGAGGCGGCAAGGCGCCCCAGCACGTCACAGGCGAGATTGCGGGCCAGCGGCACCTTGAACGAGTTGTCCCGCAGCGGCTCGGCCTCGGCGAGTTCCGCGTCGACGGCCCGCCGGAACGCCTCGCCGCTCGGCGGGCCGCCCAGCAGCTCCCGCTCGGCACGCAGGGCACGCCAGGGCCGGTGCGCGAGGCCGCCGAAGGCGATCCGTACCTCGCGTACGACGGACTCCTCGACGCTCAGGACCACGGCCACGGAGGCGAGCGCGAAGGCGTACGAGGCGCGGTCGCGGGCCTTGCGGTAGGCGCAGGGCAGCCCCGCCGTCGCGGACGGGAGCAGGACGCCGGTGATCAGCTCGCCGTGCGTGATCTCGGTGTCCACGTCGGGGCGCTCGCCCGGCAGCCGGTGGAACTCGGCAGCGGGCACGCTCCGCCGGCCCCGCGCTCCGTACAGCTCGACCTGCGCGTCGAGTGCGGCGAGCGCGACCGCCATGTCGGAGGGGTGCGTGGCGATGCACTGCCGCGAGTGGCCGAGGACCGCGTGGTCGCGGTGGATGCTGTCGCGCGCGCCGCAGCCGGTGCCGGGCGCCCGCTTGTTGCACGGCATGCCCAGGTCCTGGAAGTAGGGGCAGCGGGTGCGCTGGAGCAGATTGCCGCCGGTCGTGGCCATGTTGCGCAGCTGGCCCGACGCGCCCGAGAGCAGGGCCTGGGAGAGCACCGGATAGCGCTCGCGCACCAGCGGATGCGCGGCGAGGTCGCTGTTGCGCACCGTCGCCCCGACGCGCACGGACCCGTCGCGCAGCTCCTCGACCGAGTCCAGCGGCAGCGCGCTGATGTCGATCAGCGTCCGGGGGCTCTCCACGCCGAGCTTCATCAGGTCGACGAGGTTGGTGCCGCCGCCCAGGTAGCGCGAGGTCGGCCGGCCCGCGTGTGCCGCGGTGGCCTCCTCGACGCTGTGGGCGCGTACGTATCTGAAGGACTTCACCGGATCACGTCCTCCACGGCCTCGACGATGTGCGGATAGGCGCCGCAGCGGCACAGATTGCCGCTCAGCCGCTCGCGGATCTCTTCCCTCGTCAGCTCCGCGGGCGAGCCGATGACCGTGCCCGGCGCCGTGACGTGCGAGGGGTGGCCCGCCTCGGCCTCCGCGAGGGCGCCGACGGCCGAGCAGAGCTGGCCCGGGGTGCAGTAGCCGCACTGGAAGGCGTCGCGCTCCAGGAAGGCCCGCTGCACGGGGTGCGTCCCCTCGCCGTCGGCGGAGCGCAGCCCTTCGACGGTGGTGATGTCGGCCCCCTCGTGGGCGACGGCGAGCAGCAGACAGCTGTTCGCGCGGCGCCCGTCGACGAGGACGGTGCAGGCACCGCACTGACCGTGGTCGCAGCCCTTCTTGGCGCCGGTCAGACCCAGCTGCTCACGCAGCACGTCGAGCAGCGTCGAGCGGTGGTCGACGGTGGGACGGCAGGGCTCGCCGTTCACCGTCAGGGGCACTTCCGAGTGGAACACTTCGGTTCCCATGCAACTCTGCTCCCTCGTCCGACGTGATCCGTGCGGAGACCGCGTGTCCAGCCTGAGCCAGGTCACACGTTCCGGCATGCCGGGGGGAGCCGGACGCGGCAACCCGCCCCGGGGACCAGCGCCACAGGAGACCATGACAGCAGCCATGCACCTCGTACCGCAGAAGGAGACTCGTATGCCTCTCGGCGTCGAAGAGCGCGAACAGTTCCTGGCCGAGCCCCACATCGGGGCGCTCGCCGTGGCCGAGACCGGGGGACGGGCCCCGCTCACGCTCCCCATCTGGTACCAGTACACGCCGGGCGGCGAGCTGTGGGTGATGACCGGCCGCGACTCCAAGAAGGGGCGCCTGATCGCCGCCGCGGGACGCTTCTCCCTGATGATCGACCGCCTGGAGCCGACCGTCCGCTACGTCTCCGTCGAGGGCCCCGTGGTCCGCACCGAGGACGCCACGATCGAGCAGCTCCGGGAGATCTCCGCCCGCTACCTCCCGGCCGACAAGGTGGAGGAGTACGTCGACTTCGCCTCCAAGGAACACGGCGAGCAGGCCGTGTACTACCTGCGCCCCGAGCACTGGTACTCCTCGGACCTCGGCGCATTCTGAGGTCCAGCGGGCCGCGTACGTTCGTGGCCATGACCGATGACTGGAAGAGGGACCGGATAGGCAGCGCGCTGAAGGGTGAGAATCCCTCGGTGCTGCGGCGGCTGACGGCGGGGTTCGCGGTGATCGGGGACGTGCAGTTCCTGCCGGGGTACTCGGTGCTCCTGACCGACGACCCCGCCGTGCGGCGCCTGTCCGACCTGCCCAAGGAGAAACGGCTCGGCTTTCTGTCCGACATGGACCGGCTGGGGGAGGCGGTCGAGCGGGCCTGCCGCCGCGCGGACCCCGCGTTCCGGCGCGTGAACCTGGAGATCCTCGGCAACACCGACGGATTCCTGCACGCGCATGTCTGGCCGCGCTACGAGTGGGAGCCCGCGGATCTGGTCGGCATGCCGGTGTGGCTCTATCCGCGCGAGCGGTGGAGCGACAGCCGGTTCGCGCTCGGCCCGCGCCACGACGAGCTGCGGGAGGCGATCGGCCGGGAACTCGACCGGCTGGGCTCGCCGGAGTGACGGCGTGGGCCCGCCGACCGGAGGCCGGCGGGCCCGGCGGTCAGCGGCCGCCCAGCTCTCCGTTGGTCGGCAGCATGCCGCGCTGCGCGAGCTCCAACGTCGTCTTGGCGGTGGTCAGACCGGTCTTGGTGCCCTCGATGAGGTGCTTGCTGGTGGTGCCCGGGTCCCGCAGCGTGTCGCCGATGGCCCTGCCCGTGGTGTTCTTCTTCACCGGCCCGTCGTGCACGGCGGTCGCGGCGGCCTCGGCCGCGCCCCCCATGGCGAGGGCGGCTGCGGCGAGGGTCAGGACGGCGAGGGCTCGCTTCTGATTGCTCATGACCTTTCAAACGGCCGCACGCGGGCGAGGATGCGTCCGCCCCGGCGATCCAGCGCACGATTCCACCATCGGAGTTAACGGCGTCCGACCGGCCCCGCCAAGGAGCGGTTCTCGAAATCGGCCGGCGGCAGGTGTGAGCGCCCCGGCGACGGGCAGGCGAGGAGTGCAGGGGTGACAACCTGATCGGCGTCGCTGAATGGTCAGTGGGCGGCGCCACCTGTGAGCTGAGCGGCCGCGCCTTCGTGGGACAGGGACGCGGCCGCTCACGCGTCTCACTCCCCGCGGCAGACCACGTCTCGCGCCGGCAGCTCGCCGGTGTCCAAGTAGGCGTTCACCCGCTTGTCCACGCAGGCGTTCCCGTAATCGGCGTAGACGCCGTGCTGGTTGGCGCCGGGCACCGTGAGCAGCCGGGACCGCGACCACTTCTCCCGCACCTGCCGTGCCCCGGCGTAGGTGGTACGCGTGTCACCGGTGGCGTTGACCAGCAGCGCAGGTACGTCGTTGTCGACCACGGTCGGCGCCTCGGCGGGCCGGTCCCAGAACTCGCACGCCGAGATGTTGCGTGTCAGGGGACTGGCGAACGGTGCCGTCTTCCGGCCCACCTGGATGTCACGCCAGTAACTCTGGGTCCCGCGTCGGGTCGCTACATCCCCGCAGAGGATCGCCGACTGCGCACTGCCCTGGTGCGACCCCGCTTCGGTGGTCAGGCTCTCCAGCATCTTCGCCAGCCAGGGCCCCGGCTCCACGCGCTCCCGGTCGGCGGCGCGCGCGAGCGTGCGGGTCACGGAGGCCAGCTGATCCCGTTCCCTGTCGAGATCGCTGCCCAGGCCGGCGAAGTAGACGACCGGCACGAAATGCTCGTCGACCCGGAACTTCCCGACCCGCAACGGCTTGTCGGCCGCGGCCTCCTGGACGCGTTCCACGGTGGCCCGCACGGCGCCGGGGGTGCTGCCGAGGCCGTAGGTCTCGTCACGGGCGGCCACCCAGGCCGCCCAGTCGTCGAGCGCGCGCTCGTTGGCCGCGGTGGCGTCCTCCAGGAGCGTCTGGCTGTACCGGGCGGGGTCGATGACCCCGTCCAGGACCATGCGATCCGTACGGCCGGGGAACAGCTCGGTGTAGACCGCGCCGAGATAGCTGCCGTACGAGTAACCGAAGTAGGAGATCCGCTTCGCCCCGAGCACGCCCCTGATGACGTCCATGTCACGGGCGGTGTTGCGGGTGGTGACATACGGCAGGACGTCACCGTTCGTGCGCCGGCACCGCTCGGCCAGGTCGCGCTGACGGGCGACCGACCGCTGGAAACCGGCCCGGTCGCGGCCGGCCGAGAAGACCGTCGAACCGACGTCCCAGCCGCAGTCCAGCGGCGTGGAGCGCCCCACGAACCGCGGGTCCATGCCGATCAGGTCGTACTTGCGGGCCACTTTGTCCATGGCCTTGCCGAAGAGGAGTGGCATATCGAGGCTCGGGCCTCCGGGGCCGCCGTTGTTGAGCAGGAGGGGCCCGACGCGGCGTGCGGAGTCCGTGGCGCGCAACCGGGAGAGGGCGACGGTGAGGGTCCTGCCACCCGGGTCGGAGTAGTCGAGGGGGACGGTGACGTCGGCGCACTGGGCGCCCGCGGCGTCGAGTTGCCGTCCGGTGGTGTCGTCGGGGCCGAGCGTGCACTTGTGCCAGTCGGGCGTCTGGTCGTAGTAGCGGGCGAGTGATGTGGGCTTTCCGGTCGGAGAGAGCGGCTCGGCCGGTGTCGAGGCCGTGGCGGGCAAGGCTCCGGCCCCCACGGCCAGCACCGCGGCGGCGGCGACGGTGACCCGTATGGTCGCGGTGGCGGTGACCCGTAAACGTGTGTTCGTCCTCATGCACCGCACGCTAGGCGCCGGCCACGCCCCGGCTCACTGCGGTGAGCCCCCCGATCTTCCCTGGGGCCAACCCCACCCCTGAGGGCCGCCCCGCGAGGAGTTACCTCGCCAGCTCCGCGCGGATCGTCTTGCCGGTCGCGCCGAGCGTCACGCTCACGGCGTCGGCCAGGTTCCGTACCATCGGCCAGCCGAACCCGCCGGTGCCGCCCGCGAGATCGGGCGTGCGCTCCTGAGGCGCTCGCGGATCCGCGTCCGAGACCGTGACCGTGATGGCATCGGCCCGTGCCTGCAGCCGAAGTGAGCACAGGGCACCACGCGCATGACGTACGACGTTGGTGATCAGCTCGGAGACGACCAGCTCGACACTGGCGGCGGCCTGGTCGCCGACGGCCGGGCTCAGCCCGGCGAGAAAACCACGCGTGAGGTCACGCGCGTCGGTGACCGCTTGGGGCTCCTTCTCGAAAACGGCTGTCCCAGGCGGCCCGTCATCGAGCCCTACGTGCTGCGTACGCATGAGGCTCACCTCCTTCGGTCCTCCTATGGAATGGCTGTACGAGGGGAACCCCTGCCCGCAAAACGGGGGGTTTAATGCCCTCCGCGTGGCCGGGAAACGTCGGTTGCCGAACCGTTGCAGAGGGCGCCATCGGTGTCAGACACCGGCGTCCCGGCACTCCACGTGCCCCCAGCCGTGCGCGTTCTTCGCGATCTTCTCCCCGGCGGCGTACGGCTTCTGGCAGTGGCAGCGGCCCGGGAACTTGGCCTTGATGACGGCGCCGGAGGCGCCCTTCCGCGCACGGGCGGCGGCCTTCTTGGGCGCGCGGCTCGCGGGGGAGGCGCTCACGCGGTCGGCACGCGGCTCGGGGATCTCCCGCGCACCGTGGGCGGTCCCCGCGGGCTGCTGGCTGGTCGCCACGTCACTGGCCGCGACATCGGCGATCGCGTTGAGGTGATCACCGTCGACGCGGTGGGCGGCCACGTGCCGGAACGTCACCGCGCGGCCCCGCAGCAGCGCGTCGATGCGTACGACAAGCTCCTTGTTGGCGACCGGCTTCTTCGCCGCGGTCAGCCAGCCGTTGCGCTTCCAGGAGGCGATCCACTTGGTGACCGCGTTCATCGCGTACTGGCTGTCCATCCGCACCTCGAGCGGCACCGCCGGGTCCGTGGCCGCCAGCAGCTCGGCCAGCGCGGTCAGTTCGGCCACGTTGTTCGTCGAGTGACCGAGCGGGCCGGCCTCCCAGCGCTGCGGGCGCTCCTCGGCGTCGGCGACCACCCAGGCCCAGGCGGCGGGCCCGGGGTTCTTCTTGGCCGCTCCGTCGCAGGCGGCAATGATCAGGTCAGACATTCCTCGATGATTTCATCCGGCCGACTCGGGCTTCCGGCGGGCCAGGAGCGGGGGAGGGGAGCCCTTATGTGAGCGCTGTTATATTAGCGCTGTGACAAATGCTGACCGCACGGAGCTGCCCGACTCGACCGCACCGGCCGACCCCACGGCCCGCCCTGATCCCTGGCAGTCGCTGCACGAGCTGCTGGCCGCCCTGGACGCCGAGATCGAGGACGTCTACGTCTCGCGGGGCATCGAGGGGGTCCGGCCGCGGTTCGCCTATCCGCTGATCCGGCTCGCCCACACCGGCCCGCTCACCATCCGCGAACTCGCGCACTCCCTGAACCGCTCGCACTCCGCGATCAGCCAGACGATCGCCGCCATGCGCAAGGAGGGCCTGGTCACCTCGGAGCCGGGGCCCGACGCCCGTACGCGCAGAATCGATCTGACCGAGCGCGGCCGGGCCCTTGTGCCGTTCCTGGAGGCCGAGTGGCGCGCCACCCATGCCGCCGTCGCCGAGCTGGACGCGGAGGTCCCGTACGCGCTCACCGCCGTCGTCGAGGAGCTGCGGCGGGCGCTGGACCGCCGCTCGATGCGGCAGCGGATCCTCCACCACCTCGTCGAACCCCCGCGGTGAGCGCCCGCGTCCGGTTCCTCGACACGCGCCCGCTCCGTGAGAGCCGGGCCTTCCGTGACCTGTGGATAGGCTCCGCGGCTTCCCAACTCGGCGGGCAGGCGGCCACCGTGGCGGTACTGGCCCAGGTCTGGGAGCTGACCGGCAGCCCGGTGGGCACCGGCGCCATCGGGCTCGCCACCGGCGTACCGATGGTGGTGTGCGGGCTGCTCGGCGGCGCGTTGGCCGACTCCGTCGACCGCCGCGCGGTGGTGCGGGCCACCACCGCGGGGCAACTGCTGGCTGCCCTGGGGCTGTGCGGCCAGGCCCTGGCGGGCAACCACAGCGTGGTGCTGCTGCTCGCGCTGGTGGCCACAGGGGCTGCCTTCAGCGCGCTCGGCGCCCCTGCCAGGCGCACCCTGCCGGTCCGGCTGCTGCCGTCCGGCCAGGTCGCGGCGGGCCTGGCGCTGACCAGCGTCTCCTTCCAGGCGGCGATGCTGGCCGGGCCCGCGATGGCCGGCCTGCTCATCGCCCGCTGGGGGTTCCCCGCCGCGTACGCCGCTCAGGCCGCGGCCGCCGCGCTCTCGATGCTCGCGGTGATCCGCCTCCCGGCCATGCGGCCCGAGGGCACCGAGGCGGCGAAGGGCGGGGGTCCGGTGGAGTGGGGCCGGCGTCGGGCTCAGCGTGGCGGATGGCGGGTCGTGCTGCGGCGCCCGACGCTGTGGGGCTCGCTGGCCACCGACCTGTCCGCGACGCTGCTCGCCATGCCGATCGCGCTCTTCCCGCTGGTCAACGAGGTCCGCTTCGGCGGCGATCCGCGGACGCTCGGCCTGTTCCTCTCGGCGGTCGCGGTCGGCGGCATCACGGCGGGCCTGGTCTCCGGCACGGTGACGCGCCGACGCCGAGGCGGCCTGGTGCAGCTGGTCGCGGCCGGCACGTGGGGTGTGGCGCTGGCCGGGTTCGGCCTGACGGGACAGCTGTGGGCGGCGCTCGCCTGCCTGGCCGTGGCCGGAGCCGCCGACACCGTGGCGGTGATCACCCGCGGCGCCCTGATCCAGCTGGAGACGCCGGACGCCTACCGGGGCCGGGTCTCCTCGGTGGAACACGTCATCGGCGTCGCGGGCCCCGAACTCGGCAACTTCCGAGGCGGCCTGCTGGCGTCGGCCACGTCGGCCTCGTTCGCGCTGGTCTTGGGGGGCCTCTCCGCCGCCCTGGTGATCGCGGCGGTGGCGGCGGCCAACGCCCCTCTGCGCAGCTATCGCATACGGCCCGCAGGCCTACCCACACGATGAAGGAGGCGGGCACCGAAGTGCTCGCCTCCTGGGGGAGTTCGTGGACGAGTGCCTGGAACCGGCCCGCGCCGGCCTCGACGCGGGCCCGGCTCACCGACAGCGGTCACCGAGCTCTTGCTGTCACCAATAGTGACGTCGGCCGCCGACGGCGTGGCCCACGGAGCCGAGAACCCACAGAGCCGCACCGATGACGACCAGTATGACGCCGATGGTCCACAGGATGGAGATACCGGCCACCAGGCCGATAACGAGCAGGATGATTCCGAGTGCGATCATTGGATCCTCCGACCCTCTGAATTATTTTCAAGTATGCGCCCTATGTGTGCTGGGCGACAGCCGTGCGGCCGGACCCTCCCCGGCCGGGCGCGGCGACCAGGTCAGTGGCGACCGTGAGCGGTGTCGGAAGCCCCGCCGAAGAGCCGCGCCACCGCGCGGAACGGGAGTGTGACGACCGTGGCGATGGCCCCGCCGATGGAGCGGAGAACGTCTGCAATGGCCTTCAGCATGTGTGGGCCTCCAGGGAATCTTGTCGTGCGAGCGGCAATTGCCGTGTGCTGTTCTGCGTGCTGCTGACTACCGGTTGCCCTAAGAGTGACGTTGAAAACACCGGGATATTCCGGCGGCGCCCATTTCGAAGTCCTGTGATTACCGATCGTCCGACGGGGCACAAGGGGACAGCCAAAACGGCGTTTTCCCGCACCAGAACAGCGATTCCTCGCCCCGGACGGAAGGATCACGACGTGCTCAGGCCCCACCCCTCGTTCCTGCACGCTCTGCTCGAGAACCACGCGACGCTCACCGCGCTCCAGGCCAAGGAGGACTCCGCCGAGGTCCGCCGGCAGCTCGACGACGTCACGTACACCCTGTGCGTCTCCACCGGGACGCGGACCCTCGAGGCGGGGCTCGCCTCGGCCAGGGCCCAGCTGGCGGGAGTGGCCTCCCAGGAGGAATCCGGCCTGGCAGCCTGATCGGCCGCACTCCTCCGTTTCGCCCCGTGGCCCTCGGGCACACGGGGCGGCAGGCCCAGGAGGCCGCTGCACACGTGGTCCTGGCGCCCGGCCTCCCCGTCCCACCACCCGGAGCAACGCAGAAGCACCGCTGGACGGCGTAGGCCCTGTTTGGGCCCGCCTCTGCGAGGCCATGGCTGTGACACCCCCCTCCCTCACCACTGGAGCACCCATGAGCGAGAAGCGGAACGACATTCCCGGCGCACCGGCCCCGCAGCCCCCGTCGGTCGCCGAGCCCACCGAGCCGCACGAGCCCCTGCCCCCGAAGCCGGACCAGGAGGCCCCGGAGGCCGTCTCCCCGACGGGCAAGCCCACCGGGGCCCCCGCTTCCGCGCGCGCCCAGAGCGGCGCCTATCTGACCACGGCGCAGGGCGCCCGCCTCTACGAGACCGACCACTCGCTCAAGGCCGGCGCCCGTGGGCCGGTGCTGCTCCAGGACCACCACCTGCGCGAGAAGATCACGCATTTCGACCATGAACGCATTCCCGAGCGGGTCGTGCACGCGCGTGGAGCGGCGGCGCACGGCATCTTCAAGGGATACGGAACGGCGGCCAAGGTGACCAAGGCGGCATTTCTCGCCAAGGACACCGAAACCCCCGTCTTCGTGCGTTTCTCCACGGTGCTCGGCTCCCGCGGTTCGTCGGACACGGTCCGCGACACCCGGGGATTCGCGACGAAGTTCTACACGGAGGAAGGCACCTTCGACCTCGTCGGCAACAACATCCCGGTCTTCTTCATCCAGGACGCCATCAAGTTCCCCGACATCATCCACGCGGGAAAGCCGCACCCCGACCGGGAGATCCCGCAGGCCCAGAGCGCACACGACACCTTCTGGGACTTCGTCACCCTCCACACGGAGGCGGCCCACCACACCCTGTGGAACATGTCGGACCGCGGAATCCCGCGCTCCTACCGCATGATGGAGGGCTTCGGAGTCCACACCTTCCGGCTCGTCAACGCCAAGGGCGACACCACCCTCGTCAAGTTCCACTGGAAGCCGAAACTCGGCGTGCACTCCCTGACCTGGGAGGAAGCGCAGATTACCAACGGCATGGACCCCGACTTCCACCGTCGCGACCTGGCCGACGCCATCGAGGCGGGCGCCTTCCCGCAGTGGGAGCTCGGCATCCAGGTCTTCCCGGACAACGCCGAGCAGACCTTCGAGGGCATCGACCTGCTGGACCCGACCAACATTGTCCCCGAGGAGCTTGCGCCCGTGCAGCCCATCGGGCTGCTCACCCTGAACGCCAACCCGACCAACTACTTCGCCGAGACCGAGCAGGTCGCCTTCCACCCCGGCCACCTCGTCCCCGGCATCGACATCACCGACGACCCACTGCTCACCGGCCGCCTCTTCTCGTACCTGGACACGCAGATCAGCCGGCTCGGCGGCCCCAACTTCGCCCAGCTGCCGATCAACCGCACCCACGCGCCGGTCAACGACATGCTGCGCGACGGAATGCACCAGACCGCCGTCCACTCCGGGACGGCTCCCTACCGGCCCAACTCGCTGGACGGCGGCTGCCCGTTCCTGGCCGGGGCGGACAACGGCGCGTACATCGAGGTCCCCGTCGACGTACCGGCCGCGAGGAAGGTCCGCGAGGCCCCGGAGTCCTTCTCCGACCACTTCAGCCAGCCGCGGCTGTTCTGGCTCTCGATGACGCCGGTCGAGCAGGAGCACATCATCGCGGCCTACACCTTCGAGCTGAGCAAGTGCTACGAACAGGCCATCAAGGAACGGGCCCTTCAGGTCCTGGCCAACATCGATCCGCAGCTGTGCGGACAGGTCGCCGACGGCCTCGGTCTTCCCGCGCCGGAGCCGACCGTCAAGCTGGCGGACGTCGCACCGAGCCCCGCGCTCTCCCAGGTCGGAAAGGTCTGGCCGGTGGAGGGCCGGATCGTGGGCATCGTCGCCGGCCCCGAGGCCGACCTCGACGGCGTCCGCGCGGCACGTGAGGCGCTGCTCGGCGCGGGCATGGTCCCCCTCGTCATCGCCCCCACCGGCGGCGCGCTGGGCTCCGGCAAGGACCCGATCGCCGTGCAGCGTACGTTCGCCAACGCGCGGTCGGTCGAGTTCGACGCGCTGCTGCTCGCGGGCGCCCCGGCGCCGGGCGCGGACGCCTACGGCGCCAGGGACGCCAAGGCGGGCGAGCCGAGCGCGGGCGCGGTCGCCGACCCGCGGATCGTGCTGATGCTGGCGGAGGCGTTCCGCCACGGCAAGGCGATCGGCGGCTGGGCGGGCGCCGAGTCGGCACTGGAAGCGGCCGGCGTCACGACCACGGCACCGGGCGTGGCCCTTGTGGACACGGGCGCGGACGCCGTGGAGCAGGTCGCCCGGCTCCTGGGCGAACACCGCGTGTGGGCCCGCTTCCCGGCCGCGCTCTGACCGACGCCTACGTCTGACCGACCCTTACGTCTGACCGACGTCTTACGCAGGACCCCCAGGCCCGCCGGGCCTGGGCGTCCCGCGATCAGGGGGCCTGCGCGTCCCACCGTGAGGTCAGGGCGTGTTGACGGAGAAGACGACCCGCCTGCCCGCCGTGGAGTTGATGCGTTCGTTGATGCCCCACAGCCGGTCCGTCGACCAGGAGTAGCCGAGGTTCTGGGTGTATACGGGGGCGGCGGTCATGACGTGCGGCGCGGTGTTGGCCTGTGCCTTGTGGATACAGGAGTACGGATCCTCCGCCGTACCGCCGCCCGCGCCCGTCGGGCAGGTCCCGGCCATGTACCAGTTCGTGCCGTCGGTGGCAGCGCCCTGCATGGACCAGACCGGGGAGGAGTACGCGGCGGACGCATGACCCTGGGGGAGCTTGGTCGTGGCGTCGAGCGGCCAGCGCACGACGCGGCCGCCCGCCGCGTCCTTCTTGTACTCGGCCGAGACGAGGGCGTCCTGGCCGCCGGTGCGGTCCAGGCTCAGGGAGTTGAGGCAGGGGGTGGTGCCGGCGGTGACCGTGCAGGCGGCGCTGCCGGTCGTGGTCCGGTACATCGCGACCATGGGGACGGCGTAGTTGTGCCAGATGCCCGAAGAGGTGGTGCCGGTGATGCCCACCTCCTTGTCCTGCTTGTTCAGCTTCCATATGTGCCGCAGGTCATAGACCTGGAGGTAGCGGCCGTTGGCGACGAAGGCGCGGTCGCCGTACCAGACGACACCGTCGACGTGATTGCCCGGAACCACTTGGAAGTCGCCGGTGCCGTCCGCCTTCACGGAAGGCTGGACGAGAAGCAGGTTGTGGTAGTTGGGCGTCCCGCTCTTGGTGCTCACCAGTGAGAGCCGGGCGTACTCGTCACCGCGCCGCTTGGCCGGGTCGGGGTTGCCCATGTCCGTCCCGTGGTGCCAGGTCGCGGCGTAGGCGGGGATGCCCTTCCACTGTCCGTCGGCGGCGGGCCCGCTGTCGCTGTAGGGCAGGGAAAGGCCTTGGGGCGTCCAGCCGCCCTCCGTCGCGTTCCAGTTGCTGGACCGGTCGTCCGCCGCCTTCCAGCAGTAGCCGCTGGGCTTGAGGCTCGCGGACAGGCCGGTGTCGTGGCAGAGGCCCGCGATACCGGTGTTGCCGCCCGTGTTGAGCACCGTGCTGACGTCGACGTTCTTGACGGCGCCGGTCCTCTCCACGGCTGCGACAGCGGCGTCGGTGCCTTGCGCGCCGCCGGGGGCGACGACTTGGTTGAGCCTGAACTGCGAGACGGTGCCGGGGTCCACCGACCCGAACGGCATTGCCGCGGCTGCCGGTTCCGCGCTCGTGAGCGTCGCGGCCACGGCGGCCGCCACTGCCCCGGCCGCGGTCAGTGTTCTTCTCCATGTATGGGTCACGCAATGACGATAAGGCCACCGGGCTCACCGACTGCGCGCACGCCGTTCCCGCCGGCGCTGCCCCGCCGCCTGGGCCTTGCCGTTCAGCCGCTCCCGTCCCCAGGAGAGCAACAGAGCCACCGGGGCGAGCGCCAATCCGAGGAGCAGAGCGAGAGTCCAGTCCATGCCGTCGCGCCGATAGCGCAGGAGCAGCACGCAGATCGCGTACATCAACGCCACGGTCAGTACGGTCTTCAGCGGCTTCGGCAGGTTCATGAAGACTCAAGTACCCGCGTTGCGGCTGGATATGAGGAAGGACACCACCGGGGTGGCGGCGCTCCGGTTCAGGGGGCCCCGGCATCCGTACCGGCATCGCAGCGAGGGCGGGCGGCGCGCCGGGCCCCGGCCAGCAGCAGGACGGCCGCGAGCAGCAGCACCGGCCAGGGCGTGAACGCGAGGACCACGGCGTCGACCACGGTCCACAGCGCCAGCGTCCAGGCGATGAACGACGGCGGCGTGATCCCGCGGCGATCCAGCCACAGCACGGTCAGGCCGACCATGACGAGGGGCACGCCGAAGCTGCCCAGGCTCAGCCAGTACGCGCTGTTGGCCGCGCTCATCGCGGAGAGGTCCTCTTCCCACAGCGCCCCGCTGAACCAGTCGCCCGCGTGGCTCGCGGCTTTCTCCACCGTCAGGGCGCCGAGCGTGTGCAGGGCACCGAACAACACGATCAGCCAGCCGGCCCACTTGATCATCTGAGCTCCCCCCTCGCGGTAGGTGAGAGTAGGGCCGCTGTGCGGCTCCGTACAACCAGCTGGGTGTTCCCCGTGGTGCCGGTCACAGGCTCGCGAGGAGATCGTCGAGCGGGGGCGGGACCTGGTCGGGGGAGAGGGCCTCGACGAGGAGGCGGCCGTAGCGGATCTTGCGGCCCTTCTTCGTGCCGAGGAAGCGCCGCAACTGCTGCTGCCTGGGCCGACCGTGGTGTGCGGGCTGGCGCAGGAACGTCTGCCAGGCACGCAGGTCGCCTTCGGCCCGGATGATCTCCTCGACCCCCGCCGTGTCCAGCGCACGGATGAGTTCGTCCTCCAGGTCCGCCTCGCATACGAAGAAGCCCTGCCGGGGCGCCCTCGCCCGCTCCAGACCGCGCTCATAGAAGCGCTGTTCGCCCTTGTCGCACAGCCCCGCGAGGCGCAGCCCGAGACCGGGCGGTCCGAGGAGGCCCGCGTAACGGCCGATGCTCATCGCCCCGCCCATCGGTATGACGCACACCCCCTCGCGGGCGAGGTCCCGGCCGCGCCGGGCGGCGAGCGTCTCGACGGCCGCGTGGTCACTGGGCCCTTCGAGCAGCACGGCCGTCCGCACCGCCAGCTCCCCGGCGAGAGCGCGGGCCGGGCGGCCGGGACTGCCGTTCGCCCACTCTCCGACCGCGTTCCGGAACGCCCGCATCTCCGCCATGGGGTGAGTGTGCCCCCAGGCGTCAGTGATACGTCAGAGCCCCCGGAAACCATGGCGTCTCTGGTGCCGTAGCCGGTACCGACCGTCCGGGAAGGAAGTCCACCATGAACGAGCCTTCCAACGCGCCCCTCCACGCGTCCTTGCAAGCGCCCTCGAAAGAGCGAGGCGCGTCGGCTGTCGCGAGACGTGCCGCGCTGCTGGCCTTCCTGATGCTGGTGTGCGGCGCGCTGGCCTGGGGGCCGGCGACCTCGTCGTACGCGTACGCCGCCGGGACCGCGGCGCCCGCGTCCGCCGGACAGATCGTGAACATCGTCAGCGCGCCCAGCGGACTGTGTGTGGAGGTCCCGGCCTCGGAGATCGGCCAACCGGTGCGCCAGGGCCGCTGCTTCGGCAAACCAGGGGCGCGGTGGTATCTCCAGTCCTCCGGCGCGGCGACCGACGCGGTCAACATCGTCAGCGCCGGCAGCGGCGCCTGCGTGGAGGTGGCGGACTCCAGCCCGGACAACGGCGCCGCCATCCGCCTCGCGGCCTGCGACAGCCGCCCCGCCGTGAGCTTCCGGATCGTGCCGGTCGGTGACGGTGTCGGATTCCAGACCATGACGTCGACGACGCCCAAGTGCCTGGAGGTCACGGAGTCCTCCACCGCGGACGGGGCGGCGCTGCGGCAGTGGGACTGCAAGCAGCAGGCCGGCGCGATGTTCTTCCAGCAGCAGCCGCCCCGGCAGTGGGAGACCACGCTCGTCAACGGCAACAGCGGCAAATGCCTCGGCATCCTCAACCAGAGCGCTCTGGACGGTGCCAGGGCGATCCAGCGCACCTGCGACGGCGCCACCGACCAGCGCTGGCGGATCGTGGAACTGGGCGAGGGCAAGGTGGCCGTGGTCAACGGCAACAGCGGCAAGTGCCTGGCCATCAGCAACGGCAGCCTGGACAACGGCGCCCACGCCAATCAGTTCTCGTGCGACGGCTACAAATTCCACACCTGGACGATGAGCCCGGTGGCGGAGGGAACCCACACGCTGGCCAACCTGAGGAGCGGCAAGTACCTGGGCATCCGTGACCGGAGCACGGACGAAGCGGCCCAGGCGGAACAGTGGGACCGCACGCCCCACACGGACCAGCTGTGGCGGATGAGCCCGATGGGTGCGTGAGCCGGACGCAAGGTGACGGGCCGCGCCCGCTGAAGCGCTACCCCTTCTTCACCAGCTCGGGGTGACCTTGACCGCCGTCCGGGGCGGCGGCACGCAGCGCCGCCTCCACCCGGCGGTTGCTGGTCATGGTCGCCGTGACGACGGTCATGGTGAGGAGAAGACCGGCGGCGGCGTAGAGCGGAGTGCGTACGTCGTAGGCGGTGGCAAGCCAGCCGCCGAGGAAGGCACCGAACGGGGCGGCGCACATGGCGAGCATGCGAGAAGTGGAGGCGACCCGGCCCATCATATGGGCGGGGACGATCGCCTGCCGGAGGGAGGGGCCGAGCACCATCGTGGCGCCCATGCCCGCTCCGCAGACGGCGAGCGCGAGCCCGGCGATGTACGGATTCGGGGCGCAGGCAAGACCCAGGATGGCGAGCCCCTCGACGGCGGCCGTGCAGGTGAGCGCGGCCCCGGTGCCGAGTCTTCGGCCGATGAAGGAGGCGACGCCCGCGCCGAGCAGACCGCCGGTTGCCTCCGCCGTGAGGAGCAGACCGAAGCCGAAGGTGTCGATGCCGAGACGGTCGTGGGCGAAGAGCGCGAGGACGGTCTCCACGGCGAGGAAGGCGATGTTCCCGACCGCCGGACGCAGCGCGAGCCCGAGCAGCAACTGATTCCGGAATACGTACGAGGCTCCGGCGCGCGCCTGCCGCAGCAGCGACTCGCGGGCCTGCGGCACGGGCCGGGGCACGGCGGGCAACGACCGTACGAGCAGTGCGGAGACCGCGAAGGAGACCGCGTCGGCGACCAGCGGTACCGCCCGCCCGAGCGCGAGCAGGGCGCTGCCCGCAGGCGGTCCCGCGAAGCCGGACGCGGCGGTCTGGGTGCCGCGCAGACGGGAGTTGGCGCGCTCCAGCAGTACGGGGTCGCGGCCGAGCAGATCCGGCAGATAGGCCGTGGCGGCCGTGTCGAAAAAGAGTCCGCCGAGGCCGAGCAGGAAGGCGAGGGCCGCGAGCAGCGGAATGCTCAGCACGTCGAGCACGGCCGCCGCCGCGGGTATCGCGAGCAGCGCCGCACGTGCCGCGTCCGCGACCCACATCGTGCGCCTGCGGTCCCAGCGGTCCACCAGCGCACCGCCCAGCACCCCGAACAGGAGCCATGGCAGCGTCCCGGCCGCCGTGACGACGGCGAGCGCCATCGGGTCCTGCGTCAACATCAACGCGAGCAGCGGCAGCGCGGCATGCGACACCCCGTCACCGAGCGAGGACACCGTCTGCGCGGTCCACAGCCGACCGAACCCGGACGGCAACTTGCTTGAAACTGACGTCACTTGGCGTCACCCCCGGCCCGCCCGCGCGGCGCCGGCCGGAACAGCGCGAAGGCGAGTGACGCGTCCGGAAGCGACGGATCGGACAGCTCCCGGAACTCGTCCGCCAGAGCCTCCAGCCGCGCCCCCAGCTCCGCGAACTGCTCCTCGGTGAGGCGCAGATGGGCCATCCGTACGTGCCGCTCGCTCTCCGCCGGCGCCGCTTCCAGGTCCGCCACCGCATGCCGCATCAGCATGTCCGGCCCGCCTTCGCCCGGGTCCGGCAGTGCGATCGTCCGCGCGGCCATCGCGTAGTACCGCTCGGTGACACCGCGCACCTTCCGCGTCCGCACCACTTTCACCAGGCCGGCCCGCTCGAGGAGCCGCACGTGGTAGCTGGAACTCCCCTTCGCGAGACCCACTCGCTCGGCGATCTGCGTGATCGTCGCGGGCTCGAAGCGGAGCACGGCCATGATCCGGTGGCGCGTGAGATTGGAGACGGCGCGCAGTTGTTCGTCAGTGGTGACGTGAAACGTCTCTGGAAGATCATCGGTAGGCATGCGCTCAATGGTCAACGACTCTTGACCATTGAGCAACCGATTTAGGGATCCGGATCCTGGAGCCGCACCGGCCCCCTGACAGCACTTCGCCCCGCCGGGTAGCGGCGGGGCGAAGTGCTGTCAGGGGTTGGCCGACGGCATCCTCAACACGGGGCCGGGCACCGGTCGTTCACCCCGCCTCCGGCCGGGGCTTCAGGCCGAGCAGGACGTCCTGGACGAGTTCGGCGCTGCGTCTGACCGCGTCGTCGCCGAAGCCCAGGAAGTGCCGGTAGTGGATCGGCGCGTAGAAGAGGTCGACCATCACGTCGGTGGGTACGTCTGAGCGGAGCTGTCCGGCGGCGACGGCGGCAGCCAGGCGGGCCCGGCACTCCGCGATGCTGGGCTCGAGGATCGTTTCGCGGAACGCCTTCATCAGCGCGGGGTCGTTCTGGGCCTCGCCCATGACGCCCTTGAAGGCCTCGCTGATCCTGCCGGTGATCAGCCGCTGGCTCACCGCGGTGATCTGGGTGGTGAGGTCGGCGGCGATGTCGCCGGTGTCGGGGAAGGCGAAGTCGTCGCCGAGTTCCTCGTTCATCGCCTCCAGCACCACCGCGCCTTTCGAGCGCCACCAGCGGTAGATCGTGGGCTTGCCCACGCCGGCCTGGGCTGCGATGGCCTCGATGGTCACCTTCGCGAAGCCCTTGCGGCTCACCAGGTCGAATGCCGCGTCGAGGATCGCCCGGCGGGCGCGCTCGCTGCGCCGGTCACTGTTCGGGTCGGGGGTCATGGGCGGCACTCTACCGCTCGCGTGACGTTACGTTTCGTTTTGACAGAGCGCCTGTGAATGCTCTAGCTTCCTCGGCGTTACGGAACGTTTCGTAACGCCGCCGTGCGGGGCCCGGTGCCGGGCCCTGCCGAGACAGGGGAGAGGCATGTCCAGCAACGAGAGCGGGGCCGCCGTGGGGCGCGTCGAGAAGATCGCAACCACGCCGGACTGGTACGCGCCGTACCGGATATCGCAGGCAGTGCGGGCCGGGGGATTCGTGTACGTGTCCGGGCAGGCGGGTTTCGAGGAGGACGGGACGACCGTCGAGGGCGGGTTCCTGGCGCAGGGACGCCAGGCCTTCCGGAACGTCGGACGGGTGCTGGAGGCGGCCGGCCTCACCTTCGCGGACGTGATCAAGGTCGGCATCTTCGTACGGGACATGGCGGCGAACCTCCCGCACGTGATCACGCTGCGCGGCGAGTTCCTTGCCGAGCCCTACCCCGCCGACACCCTCGTCGAGGTCGTCTCGCTGGCTCAGCCCGACTGGCAGATCGAGGTCGAGGTCATCGCGCTGGACAGGAGCGCGGCATGAGCGCCGGGGTCGTGACGGGACGGACGGGGGACGCGGAAATGTTGGAAGAGGGTGTAGGAATGCGGGAGTTGCTGGAGCCGTACCGGGCGGGGCGGCTGGAGCTGGCGAACCGGCTGGCGATGGCCCCGATGACGCGAGGCCGGGCGGACGACGTCACCGGGGTGCCGAGCCCGCACGCGGCGACGTACTACCGGCAGCGCGCCGGAGCCGGACTGCTGATCACGGAGGGCGTGTACGTCAACGCGCTCGCCAAGGGCGGCCCCGGCATCCCGGGCCTGGTGACCGACGCGCAGACGCGCGGCTGGCGGGAGGTGACGGAGGCGGTGCACGCCGAGGGCGGCACGGTCTTCGCCCAGCTGTGGCACGTGGGCCGGATGACCCACCCTTCGACGCTGCCGGACGGCGAGCTGCCGGTGGCGCCGTCGGCCGTCGCCGTCGAGGGGGAGCAGATCTTCACCCGGGACGGGCTGCTCGACCACGTGACGCCGCGTGAGCTGACGATGAGTGAAATCGCTGCGACGGTACGGGACTTCGCGTCCGCGGCCCGCCGCGCCATCGACGCGGGCTTCGACGGCGTGGAGATCCACGGCGCGAACGGCTACCTCATCCAGCAGTTCATCGGCGACAACACCAATCTGCGCACGGACGAGTACGGCGGCTCGGTCACCGGCCGTCTGCGGTTCGCGAGGGAGGTTGTCGAGGCGGTCGTCGCCGAGGTCGGCGCGGACCGGGTGGGCCTGCGTATCTCGCCGGACAATCCCGTGAACCAGCTCGCCGAGACGGACGCCCCCACCACCTACCGTGCGCTGGTAGAGGCACTGGACCCGCTGGGCCTGGCCTACTTGCACGTGCTGGAGAACGGCGCGTACGGGGCCATCGCGGACCTGCGCCCGCGCTGGTCGGGAACGCTCATCGCCAACACGAACGCCCCGGAGCCGAGCAGCCCGGAGGCGGGGGCGCGCCTGATACGGGACGGCCACGCGGACGTGGTCGCGCTCGGCCGCCTGTTCATGACCAACCCGGACCTGCCCGCCCGCCTCGCCAACGGCACGCCGCTCGCGGGGCCGCCGACGGAGAACGTGTACGGGGGAGGGGCGGAGGGCTACATCGACTACCCCACCGCGACGGACGCCCCTGGCACCCCCAAGTCCCCGGCGGCGGCTGCCTAGGC
>NZ_WMBF01000459.1:0-5063 GCF_019400875.1 Streptomyces anatolicus
ACCCACCACTACGCCACCGGGACCCCCCTCCGCGCCGGCTTCTGGTGGCCGTCCATCCAGCAGCCGGACGGCACCCGCACCGCGGTCCAGCTCGCCCCGCCCGTCCACGCCCACCTCCCCCTGGAGGTCACGGCGCACGGCAAGCGCGTGGAGCTGCAGGCCCGCCAGTACGACCAGCTGGCCCTGATGGCCCACTCCGAGCTGCGCCCCGACGAGCGCAGCCGCTACCGCCAGACCCGGCTCCGCACCGAGGCCTACCCCACCGCCCGCCACGAGCCGCTGCGCGAGGCCGTCCTGTACGACGTCTTCGGCGGCCGCATGTACGGCGACTCCCCGCGCGCCATCCATGAGGAGATGGTCCACCGCGGCCTGCCGGTCGAACACCTGTGGGTCGTCAAGGACGGCCAGTGCGAGGTCCCGCCGACCGCGAAGGCGGTGCGCGTGCACAGCCCCGAGTACTACGAGGCGATGGCCCGCTCCCGTTACCTCGTCGGCAACACACACTTCCCGCGCTGGCTGGAGCGGCGCGAGGGCCAGCAGATCATCCAGACCTGGCACGGCACCCCGCTGAAGCGGATCGGCTTCGACTTCGACAACGACCACTTCGCGAGCACGCAGTACCTCATGGACCTGGACCGCGAGCGCCGCCAGTGGTCGATGCTGCTCTCCCCGAACCGGTTCAGCACGCCGATCATGCGCAGCGCCTTCCGGTTCGGCGGCGACGGTGACGACGCGGCCGGCGAACTCCTGGAGGCGGGCTACCCCCGCAACGACGTCCTGCTCGCCCCGGACCGCGCCGAGCGGGCCGCACGCGTACGCCACGCCCTCGGCCTGCCCGACGGCAAAAGGGTCATCCTCTACGCCCCGACCTGGCGCGAGGACAAGCAGCGCCACCGCGGCGGCTTCCTCCTCGACCTCCGCGTCGACCTGGAGAAGGCGCGCCACGAACTGGGCGACGACCACGTCCTCCTGATCCGCCCGCACGCCCACATCGTGGAGCCGGTGCCGGGCGCGGGCGACGGCTTCGTATGGGATGTCGCGGGCTATCCGGACATCATGGACCTGCTCCTGATCGCGGACGTCCTGGTCACCGACTACTCCTCGGTGATGTTCGACTTCGCCGTGACGGGCCGTCCGATGCTCTTCTTCACGTACGACCTGGAGCATTACCGCGACCGGCTGCGCGGCTTCTACTTCGACTTCGAGAAGCGCGCGCCGGGCCCGCTTCTCCCGACCTCCGACGAGTTGATCGCCGCGCTGCGGGACCTGAACGCGGAGAGCGAGCTGTACGAGAAGGAGTACGGGAAGGCGTACGACGAGTTCCGCGCCGACTTCTGCGACCTGGACGACGGCCGGGCCGCGCGCCGCGTGGTGGACCGGATGCTCGCCCACCGAGGGACGGCGACCGCATGAACACCGAGGAGGGGGACACCGCCATGCCCGAGCGCAGCGAGACCCGGGGACCCGAGCGGATCGACACCGCGGGGCCCGTGCTGAGCGTGGTCGTCCACGGCCGTAACGTCCAGGGCCACCTGGCCGCCGGCCTTGACGCCCTCGCCGCGCAGTCCTCCCCCGGCGTCGAGGTGATCGTCGCCGCCGTGGGCGCCTCCGCGCAGGCCGCGGCGGCGGACCGGCCCGGCGTCACCGTCGTACCGCTGCCCGAGGGCACGGGCGACGGCGCGGCGCGTACCGCGGGCGCCGAGCGGGCGACCGGCCGCTGGCTGCACTTCGTGCACAGCAAGGACACCGTGCCGACGGGTGCGCCCCGCACGCTCGCGGACCGCGTGGCCGACCTCGCCGACCTCGCCGGGGACGCGACCGGCGCGGGCGGCACGACCAGGGCGACCGGCGCGGACGGCACGAAAGGCGCGAGTGACGCCGACGTGCTCGTCGTCGACCACGTCCGCTCCACCTGGCGGCACCGGGGAATGCCGAGCCCCGACGGCAAGTACCTCGCCAAGCAGGCCCGCAGGGCGCTGCCGCTCGCGGACTGCCCGGACCTGCTGCGGGTCACGCCCCTGCTCGGCAACCGCGTGCTGCGCGCGGACTTCTGGCGGGCGCACGCCGGTCAACTGGCCGGAGAGGACGAGACGTACACCGCGTACGCGGCCCTGCTCCTCGCGGGCCGTATCGCCGCGCTCGACCAAGTCGCCCTGAATGTACGGGAGTTGCGGGCCGAAAGCCTGCCTTCGGGGCCGCCCGAGGCCCGCTTCGGCGTCATCGCGCGCTACGAGTCACTGCTCGCCCTCGCCGCCCACCTCGGCCTCCCGGCACCGCCCCGCGCCGCGCTCTACGACGTCATGGTCGGCGACTGCCTGCGCGTCGCCGCCCGCGAGAAGCTACCCGAACCCGTGCGCAGGGAGTTCTTCCACCGCGCCTCGAAGGCCGCCGTCGCGTGGCGCCCCGAGGGCCACCAGCGCCCGGGCGGTCTCGAAGGCGTGCGGCGCCGCATCCTCGAAGAGGACGCGTACACGAAGTACCGCACGTTCCAGACCGCCAACCAGCAGCGCCGCAAGCTCAGGTCGGCGGTTGTCTCGCGCAAGCACAAGGTGGGCCTGAAGGTCCGCGACCTGCGCTACCGAAGGGAGCTGGAGCGCCCCGTCGACCCCAACCTGGCCGTGTTCACGGCCTATTGGGACCGGGGCGTGGCCTGCAACCCGGCCGCGATCGCCGCCAAGCTCGCAGAACTCGCGCCGCACATCCACCCGGTGTGGGTCGTCGCGGCGGCGAACGTACCGCTGCTGCCGCCCGGCACCGACCACATCGTGCCCGGCACGCGCCGCTACTGGGAGGTGATGGCCCGTGCCAAGTACCTGGTCAACAACGTCAACTTCCCCAACGCGGTCGTCAAGCGCCCCGACGCGATCCACGTCCAGACCCACCACGGCACGCCGCTCAAGCGCATGGGCCTCGACCAGCTCGACTACCCGGCCGCCGCCAAGGGCCTGAACTTCCACAGCCTGCTGGCCCGCGTCGACAAGTGGACGTACAGCGTCTCCGCGAACAGCCACTCCACGCAGATGTGGGAGCGCGCGTATCCGTCACGCTACGAGTCCCTCGACCACGGCTATCCGCGCAACGACGTCTTCTACCGCGCGACGGCCGCCGACATCCGCGCGATCCGCGAGCGGCTCGGCATCGCGCCCGGCAAGCGGGCGATCCTCTACGCGCCCACCCACCGCGACTACGAGGCGGCCTGGACCCCGCGCCTGGACCTGGCCACGCTCGCCGACCGCCTCGGCGACGACACCGTCCTGCTCGTGCGCGGCCACTACTTCTACGGCGGCACGGCCTCGCCGCTCGCGGGGCTGCGCAGGAGCGGCAGGATCATCGACGTCTCGTCCTACGACCCGGTGGAGGACCTGTCCCTCGCGGCGGACGCGCTGATCACGGACTACTCGTCGATCATGTTCGACTACGCCAACCTGGACCGCCCGATCGTCATCTACGCCGACGACTGGGAGACGTACGCCACCACGCGCGGCGTCTACTTCGACCTGCCGGCGGAGGCGCCCGGCCAAGTGGCGCGCACGCAGGAGGAGTTGACGGATCTCCTCACCTCCGAGGCCTGGCGCGACGAGGAGTCGACCAAGGCCCGCAAGGTGTTCCGCGAGCGCTTCTGCGAGTACGACGACGGGCGCGCCGCCGAGCGGGTCGTACGCCGTGTCTTCCTCGGCGAGAGCGAGGAGTCCCTGCCGCCCGTGACCCCGGTCGGCGAGCGCATCCCGGCCCCGACGCCCGAGGAGGCGACGCAGCGATGACCCGCACCCCCGATGTCACCGTGACGGTGATCGTCTACAACGACGCGGACCGCCTGCCGCGCGCGGTGGCCTCCCTGCGCCGCCAGACGCACGCGAACATCGAGATCATCATCAGCGACGACCACTCGACGGACCACACCCCCGAGGTGGCCCGCCGCTTGGCGGCGGAGGACGACCGCGTCAGCTACCTCCGCCTGCCGGAGAACAGCGGCGGGTGCAGCGCGCCGCGCAACCGCGCGCTGGAGATCGCGCGCGCCCCGTACCTGATGTTCCTGGACAGCGACGACGAACTCCCCGAGCGGGCAGTCGAGTTGCTGCTCGCGGCGCACCGCGAGCGCGAGGTGGACTTCGCGATGGGCGCGGTGGAGCGGGTACGGGTGGACACGGGCCGCACCTCGACGTGGATGCCGCATCTGGTGGCGGAGCGCCGCACGGTGGAGGGCATCGAGTCCGAGCCCGCGCTGCTCTTCGAACACCTCTCGACGAGCAAGATGTACCGCCGGGAGTTCCTGGACCGCAACGGCCTGCGGTTCCCGGAGGGCATCCACTACGAGGACCAGCTCTTCTCGGCGCAGGCGTACTGCCTGGCGAAGTGTTTCACGGTGATCCCGGACCCGGTCTACCGCTGGTACATAGCGCCTTACGAGGCGGCGGAGTCGGCGTCGATCTCGAACCAGCGCCACAAGCTGACGAACGTACGGGACCGGATCCACGTACAGCGCCTGATAGACGACTTCTTGCGGACGAGCGGCCACGAGGGGATCAAGGAAGCGAAGGACTACAAATTCCTGAAGCATGACTTCCGGATGTACGCGGGGGATCTCCCGTTCCGCGACGAGGAGTGGCTGTCAGGCTTCGCGCGAATAGTGAACCCCTACCTGGCGGAGCTGTCCCCGGGCGCGTACGCCCGCCTCCCCCGAGCCGAACGGGTGGTCCTCCAGCTGGTCCGCGACCACCGCCTGGCCGATGCCCGGCTCGCGGCGCGGGGCCTGGGCCACGGGGTGGCGCCGCGCGAGACGGCCGTGGACGCCGAGGGCCGTGTCTACTGGGGCGGGCGGGTCCCGGAGACGGACCGGGCCCGCGCCGAACTCGACCTCTCCGACCAGGGCCTGGACTCCCGGCCGTTCCCGAGCGCGCAGTTCCGCCACGAGATCACGCGCATCGAGCGCGGCCCCGGCGCCTCGGTGGACCTGACCATCCGCACCTACGACCCGGGCCTGCGTCTGCCGGTGGGCCCCCAGGTGGCGACGGTGCTCCTGGCCCCCGGCCGGCGCCGCATGAAGACCCCGTTCCGCCTGGACC
>NZ_WMBF01000460.1:0-5050 GCF_019400875.1 Streptomyces anatolicus
GGCCGGGTCGGCGGGCGGGTTGGGGTAGTTCTCGTAGACCACGAGCGTGTCGAAGACCGCGCCGGGACCGGCCAGCCTCTGGATCTCGGAGAGGCCGAAGTGCTGATGTGCCATGAGCGCGGCCTGGCGCTCCTGGAGCCGGGCCAGCATCCGGGAGACCGGCTCCGCGCCTTCGAGCGGTACGCGTACCGGCAGGGTGTTGATGAGCAGGCCCACCATCGACTCCACACCCGGCAGTTCCGCCGGGCGGCCCGCGACGGTCGCGCCGAACACCACGTCCGTACGCCCCGCCAGACGCGCGAGGACCAGCGCCCACGCGCCCTGGACGACGGTGTTCACCGTCAGCCCCTGCGCGCGGGCCGTCTCCGCGAGGGCCCGGGTGGTCTCCTCGGGGAGCCGTACTAGGTGTTCGTCCGGCAGCACCGGGGTCCCGCCCGCGTCCGCGGGGGCCACGAGGGTCGGCTCGTCGGCCCCGGCAAGCTCCGCACGCCAGGCATCCCGCGCGGCCTCCTTGTCCTGGCGGCCGAGCCACACCAGGTAATCCCCGTAGGACGCGGCCGGTTTGAGTACGGAGGCGTCGCCGCCCGCCGCGTAGACCTGTGACAGCTCGCCCAGCAGGACGGGCATCGACCAGCCGTCCATCAGGAGGTGGTGCGAGGTCACGATGAGCCGGTGCCGGTGGTCGGCGAGGCGGATCAGCAGCAGCCGGAGCAGCGGTGGCGCCGACAGGTCAAGGCGCTCCGCACGTTCGCGCGCGGCCAGCTTCTCGACCCGGGCCGGGCGGTCGGCCGCCGGGTGCGCGGAGAGGTCGGCCTCGCGCCAGGGCAACGTGACGTTCCGGGTGATGAGTTGGACCGCCTCGCCCGACTTCCTGCGGTGGAAGCTGGCCCGCAGCGCCGCGTGCCGGTCCAGGAGCGCTTGCCATGAGGTCCGTAACCGGCCCGCGTCCAGGGGGCCTTCGACGTCGAGCGTGAACTGCACGGCGTAGACATCGGGGCCGCTGTCGTCGAAGTCGGCGTGGAACAGCAGGCCTTCCTGTAGCGGTGACAGCGGCCACACTCCCGCCAGGGCGGAGCCGTGGGCCGAACTCTGCGCGGCGGTCGATGACTTCACCGGGACAGACCCTCCTCTAGCTTGGCTGCTATCGCTTCGAACTGGTCGACCTCGTCCTGTTCGAGGTCGAGGAGGTGGAAGTCGGAAGGCGTGTGCCCGCCCGCGGCGGGCTGGCCGGTGTGCGCGGCGAGGCCGCCGAGCATCGCCACCCAGCTCCGGCCAAGGCGCTCCACGTCGGTCTCGTCGAGGAGCCGTCCCGGCCAGCTGAGGGTGACGGTCAGCTCGGGCCCTTCCGGGGTGTCCCTGACCACCGCGAGGCCTTCCACCACGTGCATGGCGGGCAGGTCGGGTTCGGTGGAGCCGCCGACCGCGGCGGCCCCGGCCTGCTGCCAGGGGTCGACGGTGCCCGCCGCTCCCGCGGCGAACCTGCCGAGGTAGTTGAAGCCGATCTGCGCGGCCGGCGCGGCCGCGAGGACCGGGCCCGTGCCGGGGTTGAGCCTGCGGAGCAGTTCGTAGCCGAGGCCGTCCCCGGGGACCGCCCGGACCTGCTCCTTCACGGCCTTGACCAACGTACCGGCGGCCGGGCCGCCTGCCATAGCGTCGTCCAGGTCGGCACCGGTCACCGCGAGGCGGACCGGGTGCACGGAGGTGAACCAGCCGACGGTTCGGGACAGGTCCGCGCCCTCCAGCGGTTCGCGGCCGTGGCCCTCGACCTCCACCAGGAGCCCGGTGGCGGTCTCGGGGCGCCAGTGGGCGATCGCGCCCGCCAGGGTGGCGAGGAGCACCTCGCGCACACCGCAGTGGAAGACGCCCGGAGTCCGGCCCACCAGGGTGGCCGCCTGCTGGGGCGGCAGGGTCCATGAGTGGCGGCGGAGGGTCAGCGCGGTGTCGATCGCCGGATCCAACGCCCTTTTGCCCAGTGGGGGTTGGGGGTCTCCGAGGAGAGCGGTCCAGTCGTCCAGTTCGGCGATCCGGCTGTCGTCGTGCGCCTGCGTGGCGAGCAGGTGCGCCCAGCGCCGGAACGACGTGCCGACCGGGTCGAGCGCCGGTTCGCGCCCGGTGGCGGCCGCCTCGCAGGCCGCCCTCAGGTCGGGGAGCAGCACCCGCCAGGAGACTCCGTCGACCACCAGGTGGTGGACGACCAGCACGATCCTGCCTGTGCGGCCGGGCCCTGCGTCCACCCATACGGCCTGCGCCAGCACGCCGTGCGCCGGGTCGAGGCGCAGTGCCGCCTCCTGCGCGGCGCGTCCCGCCATCTCGTCGAGCGTGCTGGGGTCCCTCAGCGTGTCGGCGCCGAGAGGCACGTCGTCGCCCAACGGCACGCCGGGCTCCGGTGCGGCTACCTGTACGTCGGCCTCCCGTGCGTCGGCCTCCGCCACGCCTTCCCGCACGCCGACCGCGTCCACGCGCGTGACCAGGCTCTCCGGGTCCACTGACCCCGGCTCGCCGACGATCAGCTTCGACTCGCCGGGTACGGTCCGCGCCCGCAGCATGTCGTGCGTGTCGAGCAGGGCGCCGAGACCGGCCGCCAGCACGTCGAGGCCGAGCCCGGCGGGCGCGCCGACGGTCGTCCACTGGGCGAAGCGTGCGCCCGCGGCGCGTTCGCCGAAGGCCCGCATCACCGGCGTCCAGGGCACCTCCCCGACACCGACGTCGTCGACGGCGCGTTCCTCCGCCCCCGCCGCCGCCACGACGGCCGCGAGGCGCTCGGGCGTCTTCTCCTCGAAGACGTGCCGGGGCGTCATGACGAGGCCTGCCCGGCGGGCCCGCGACACCAGCTGCATCGAGCTGATCGAGTCACCGCCCAGCTCGAAGAAGCCGTCGTCGGCGCCGACGCGTTCGAGCCGCAGCATCTCGGCGAAGAGGTCGCACAGAATGCGCTCGGTCTCCGTACGCGGTTCCCGGCCCGAGGCGCGCTCGGCGAAGTCGGGCGCGGGCAGCGCGGCCCGGTCCAGTTTGCCGTTGGCGGTCAGCGGCAGCGCGTCGAGGACCAGGACCGCCGTCGGCACCATGTGTTCCGGAAGCAGGCCCGCGGCGTGCGCGCGTACGGCCCGCCCGTCCACCGTCCGCGGGTCGGCGGCCACATAGCCGATGAGGCGGCGCTCGCCCGGGCGGTCCTCGCGGACCGTGACCACCGCCTCGCGCACCCCGGGGCAGCCGGCGAGGGCGGACTCGATCTCGCCGGGTTCGATGCGGTGTCCGCGGATCTTCAGCTGGTCGTCGGCGCGGCCCGCGAAGACCAGTTCGCCCTCGCTGGTCCACCGCACGACGTCCCCGGTGCGGTACATCCGCTCCCCCGCCCCGAACGGGCTTGCGACGAAGCGTTCCGCGGAGAGCGCCGAGCGCCCCAGATAGCCGCGCGCGAGCCCGGCCCCGGCGACATACAGCTCGCCCGGCACGCCGACGGGCACCGGCCGCAGTGCCGTGTCCAGCGCGTACACGCGGGTGTTGGCGATCGGGCCGCCGATCGGCGCCGTACCGTCGCCGTCGTGCCGGACCGCGCTCACCGTGGAGATGATCGTCGCCTCGGTGACGCCGTACTGCTGGTACATGGCGCGGCCCCGGCGCCAGCGGCGGCGCGCCTCGGCCGGCATGGGCTCGCCGCCGATGATCAGCAGGCGCAGCTCCGGTACGTCCTCGGCGTCCATCTGCATCAGATACGTCGGTGTCGTCGCCAGGTGGGTGACGCGTCGCGCCCGCATCAGGTGGGTCAGCTCCTCGCCGGAGGCATCCAGTTTCGACGGGGCGAGGACCAGCCGTGCGCCCGCGCACAGCGTCGGCCAGATGTCCGCCATGGAGACGTCGAAGCTCGGTGAGACCAGCTGCAGGACGCGGCTGTGCTCGTCGAGCGCGTACCGCCGGAGGTTGTCCTCGACGACGTTGCGCAGGCCGTGGTGGGAGACGGCGACACCCTTCGGGGTGCCTGTCGAGCCCGAGGTGTAGATCACGTACGCGGCGTTGTCCCCCGTCAGTGGCGCCAGGCGCTCGACGGGGCGCAGCGGGTCGGGCGCGTACGAGGCCATGTCCTCGGCGACCGTGGGGTCGTCCATGACGACGACGCGGCGGGCGGGGCGTGGATGTCCTGCCGCCGAGCCGGCGGGCCTTGCCGTGCCCATTCCGGCGGCGTCCGTCGGCACCGCGCCCCGTGTCGTCTTCGTGCACAGCACCACCGCCGGATCGGAGTCCTCCAGGAGATGCGTCACCCGCTCCGCCGGGTACTCCGGGTCCACCGGGACGAAGACCCCGCCGGCCATCGAGACGGCGACGAGCGCCACCATCATCGCCACCGACCGTTCGACCACGACCGCCACCCGGCATTCGGGGCCCACGCCCGTGTCGACCAGATACCGGGCGAGCTGTGCCGCCTCGGCCGCCAGCTCCCCGTAGGTCAGCGCGTCTTCCCCCGACGCGCCGGATTCGACCGCCACCGCGTGCGGGGACCGCGCCGCGCGATCCTCGAAGAGGTCGACGACCGTCGAGGGGGGCACCGGCAGGGCGGAGTCGTTCCAGTGCTCCACCACCTGTGCGCGTTCGGCCGCCGTGAGGACGTCCACGTCGCTGAGCCGGATCTCCGGGTCGGCGGCGACTTGTTCGAGTACGTACACCAGGCGCTCGGCCAGCATGCCGGCCGTGGCGTCGTCGAACAGGTCGGTGGCGTAGAGGATCTCGCCGTCCAGACCGGCCGGGGCGCCGAGCGCGTCGCGCCGCTCGACCATGGACACCGCCAGGTCGAACCGGGCCGCGAGCCTCGGCGGCAGCGGCGCGGGGCGCACTCGTACGCCGGGCAGGTCCCAGGTGGCCTCGGGCACGTTCTGGAGTGCCAGCATCACCTGGAACAGGGGGGTGCGGGAGAGGGACCTGGACGGGTTGAGTTCTTCGACGAGGCGTTCGAAGGGCACGTCCTGGTGGGCGTACGCGGCCAGATCGGTGGCCCGCACCCGCTCCAGCAGCTCCGCGAACGTCGGATCACCACTCAGATCCGTCCGCAGCACCAGCG
>NZ_WMBF01000461.1:0-5033 GCF_019400875.1 Streptomyces anatolicus
GCCGAGCCACCGCAGCGCGAGACTCCTGAGGCGCAGCCAGAGGCTCCTGAGACGCGGCCCGAGGCTCCTGAGACGCAGCCCTTGGCTCCTGAGGCCCCCGGCGAGGAGCCGCGGCAGGCGGGTTCCGAAGGGCGGCTCAAGCACCAGCTCAAGGAGCGGCTCAGGGCGCGCTCCGAGGAGCGGCGCCAAGAGCCTGACGATGAGCGCGGCGGGAACCGGGACGAGGGCCCGGGCCGGGGCGGGGCGGGAGCGGGCGCGGCGCCCGAGCGGCCCGAGGAGCGCCTGGAGAGGGCCGTGCGCGCCGCCGAGCAGGCGCTGATCGAGTACGAGATCGCGTTGGAGACCTTCCGGGTGGAGGTCGAGAACTTCTCCCGCCTGCACCACCAGAAGCTCGGCCCGATGTACGCGCGCCTCGACGAACTGGACGCGCGGATCGCCGAGGCCACCGCCGCCCGCACGGGCGACCCCGAGGACCGGCGCAAGGCGGAAGAGGCGCGGGCGCGGGTCATGCCGATGCCGGGCGTCGAGGAGCTGTTCCACGGCTGGATGGACGACCAGGGGCTCTACCCCGAGGCCGCCGCGATGCTGACCGATCAGTCGGTGCGGCCGCCGCAGCGTGTGCGCCCCGGCGAGGAGGCCCGCAAGCTCTACCGCGAGCTGGTCCGCAAGGCGCATCCGGACCTGGCGCAGGAGGAGGGCGAGCGGCAGCGGCGCGAGGAGTTCATCACGCGCGTCAACGCGGCGTACGCCCGTGGCGACGAGGCGCTGCTGCGGGAGCTGTCCGAGGAGTGGGCCGCGGGGCCCGTGCCCGAGGAGCACCGGCTCACCCGCAGCGAGGAGCTGTACGCGCGGCTCGAATGGCTCGCCCAGCGCAAGGAACTCCTCTCCGTCCTCGCCAAGGAGCTGGAGGAGAGCGCGATCGGCGGGATGCTGCGCATCGCCCCGGACGACCCCGACACGCTCCTGGACGAGGTCGCCGAGCAACTGCTCGCGCAGGTCGCCGAGCGCGAGGCCGAGCTGGAGCGGTTGACCGCGCAGGCGTGACCGCGCAGGCCTCACTGCGGGCCAGTGGTCCTGTCCGCGGGCCGTTGTCTGTCGGGTAGCGTCGGGGCATGGCTTTCGGATCTCATGTGCCCACCGTCCGCGTCGACGACCTCACGAGCGGTGACTTTCTGCTGGACGTCCGGGAGGACGACGAATGGCAGGCGGGCCACGCCGCGGGCGCGCTGCACATCCCGATGAGTGAATTCGTCGCCCGGTACGGCGAGTTGACCGAGGCCGCGCCGCAGGACGGCAAGGTCAACGTCATCTGCCGGTCCGGCGGCCGCTCCGCCCAGGTCGCCATGTACCTCGGGCAGCAGGGCATCGACGCGGTGAACGTCGCCGGTGGCATGGAGGCCTGGGAGGCCTCCGGGCGCCCGGTCGTCGACGACAAGGGACAGCCGGGCGCTGTCATCTGAGGTTCCCCGGATCCTCGCGGCTCCGCCGCTCTCAGCTGAGCGAGTGGGCGGCCAGGAGGTCGCCCAGTGCCTCCTCGTGCGCTGCCGCCGGGCCGAGGGACAGCTCCAGCTGCTTGGCCCAGGCGTGGTAGCGGTGCAGGGGGTAGTCGGTGTCGGCGCCGAAGCCTCCGTGCAGGTGCTGGGCCGTCTGCACGACCCTGCGTACGCCGTCCGACGCCCAGATCTTGGCGACCGCCACGTCCCCCGCCACCGGCAGCGCGCTGTCCGCCACGGTGCTGATGCGCCAGGCGGCCTGCCAGAGGGTGACCTCCATCGCGCGCAGGTCGATGTAGCGGTCGGCGGCCTGCACCGCCACGGCCTGGAACGTGGCGACGGGGTGGCCGAACTGCTCGCGCTTGCTGGTGTATTCACCGGTCATCCGCAGGACGCCCTCGCCGAGCCCCAGGGCCAGCGCGCAGGTGCCGGTGGCGAGCAGGTCGCGCAGCCCGTCCCAGGCGCCGTCGGCCTCGATGACGTCGGCCTCGGCGACGCGCGCGGCCTCCAGGCGCAGCTCGCCCAGGCGCTCGCCGCTGGTGGAGTACTGCTCGGCGAGGGTGAGACCTTCCTGAACGGGAGGGACGAGGGCGAGGACGGTGCGGCCCTCGGGGGTGTGGGCGGGCAGGACGACGAGGTCGGCGTTGTGCGCCCAGGGCACGGCCGTCTGGAGTCCGTCAAGGAGCCAGCCGTCGCCGTCGCGCTGGGCGGTGATGGCCAGTTCGGCAGGGTCGTGTCCCATGCGGCCGTTGGCGGCGACCGTCAGGACCAGCTCCCCGCGGGCGGCCCGCGGCAGGACCCGCTCCCTCAACTCGTCGCCTCCATGGGCCTGTACCGCCCATGCGGCGGCGCTGCTCTCCAGGAGCGGCACCCGCGCGAGGACCTTCGCGGACTCGCGGAGCACCAGGCACAGGGCGATCGGATCGAGGCCCACACCGCCGTGCTCGGCGTCGATGAGCAGGCCGAGCAGGTCGGCCCGCGCGAGCCGGGACCACAGGGCGCGGTCGAAGTCCTCGGCGACGGCACCGGGCGTGAGGGCGGGGCTCGGCACTTGGTCCGGCGCGACACCGGCGAAGAGCGCCTTCGCCGCCTCGACCACCGCCTGCTGTTCCTCGGTGAAGGTGAAGTCCACTGGCTGTCCTCCCGTGCACCGGTTCCGCGCGTATCTGACGGGGCGTCAAGATAGAACAGGTTCCAGTGGAAGGGAACGGCGGCGGCGCCTCAGTCGTGGCTCCCTGGGGTCTGCCTCAGCGGTCGAAGTCCAACTCCACTGTGTCCGTGGTCGGGTGGGACTGGCAGGCCAGCACATATCCGGCCTCGGTCTCCTCCGGCTCCAGCGCGAAGTTCCGGTCCATGCGGACCTCGCCCGAGACCCGGAAGGCGCGACAGGTTCCGCAGACCCCGCCCTTGCAGGCGTAGGGCGCGTCCGCGCGGTTGCGCAGCACCGTCTCCAGAAGGGACTCGCCGTCCAGGACCGGCCAGGTGCCCGAGCGGCCGTCCAGGGTCACCGTCACCGTGCTGTGCGCGGGGGTGGCCGCCGGGGTCGCGGGCGCAGTGGCCAGGCCGCCGTCCACGTGGAAGATCTCCTCGTGGATGCGCCGGCGGTCCACGCCGAGGCCGCGCAGGGTCCGCTCCGCGCCCTGCACCAGGCCGAACGGGCCGCACAGGAACCAGCCCGCGACCTCCGCCACGGGCAGCAGCGCCGGCAGCAGCCGGGTGAGCCGCTCCTCGTCGAGCCGCCCGGAGTCGAGGCCCGCCTGCTGCTCCTCCCGGGAGAGGACGGTCACCAGCTGGAAGCGGTCCGGCCAGCGGTCCTTGAGGTCGGCGACCTCCTCCAGGAACATCGTCGAGGCGGCGGTGCGATCGCTGCGTATCAGGCAGAAGTCGGCCTGCGGCTCGCGCTCCAGGAGTGTGGTGACGATGGACAGCACCGGGGTGATCCCGCTGCCGCCGACCACCGCGGCATAGCGCCCCGGGGCCGGGTCCAGGGTGAAGCGCCCGGCCGGGGTCATCACCTCCAGCTCGTCGCCGACGTTCAGCTCCTTGAAGGCGTACGTCGAAAAGGCGCCGTCCTCGACGAGGCGCACCCCGACCCGCAGCGTCCGCGGCTCCCCGGGGGCGTCGGGACGCGGGGCGGGGGAGCAGATCGAGTACGTCCGGCGGATCTCGGTGCCCTCGACGAAACGGCGGAGCGCGAGGTGCTGGCCGGGAGCGAAGCGGTACTCCTCGCGCAGCGCGGGCGGCACGTCGAAGGTCAGCGTCACGGAGTCGTCGGTGAGCCGGTCGACCGCCGCTACCCGGAGCGGGTGGAAGCGGGCCATCACAACTCCTTGAAGTGGTCGAAGGGTTCACGGCAGGCGGCGCAGCGGCGCAGCGCCTTGCACGCGGTGGAGGAGAAGCGGCTGAGCAGCTCCGTGTCGGTCGATCCGCAGTGCGGGCAGCGGATCGAGAGGTTCAACGGGACGGGGCCGTCCGACGGGTGGGAGCGCGGGGGCGCTATGCCGAACTCGGCCAGCTTGCGGCGGCCCTCGGCGCTGATGTCATCCGTCGACCAGGCGGGGGAGAGCACCGTGCGCACCGAGACATCGGCGATGCCGCGGTCGTGCAGCACCTGCTCTATGTCGGATGTCATGGCCTCGATCGCCGGGCAACCGGTGTACGTCGGGGTCAGCTCGACGTCGACCTTGCCGGGGGCGAGGACCCGCACGCCGCGCACGACGCCGAGGTCGGCCAGGGTCAGCACGGGCAGCTCGGGGTCGGGCACCGAGCCCGCGAGGGCCAGCAGCTCCGCCTCCAGGGCGGTGGGCGCGGTGGTCACCATGACGCCCCCGGGTGGCTGCGGTGCAGGTGCTGCATCTCGGCGAGCATCCGGCCGAACGGCTCGGTGTGCAGGCCCTGGCGTCCGGCGCCCGCCGTCCACGCGCCGCTCTGCGGCCCCTCGGGCACGGTCAGCGTGGCCCGCTCGATGACGGCGGTCACCGAGGCCGTCCAGCTCTGCCGCAGCGCCTCGAAGTCGACGTCGATGCCGTCCACCGGCTGGAACATCTCGCCGGTGAACCGCCAGAGCGCGTCCAGGCCGCGCCGCATCCGCTCGTGGCTCTCGGCGGTCCCGTCGCCGAGCCGCAGCGTCCACTGCTCGGCGTGGTCCTGGTGATAGGCGACTTCTTTGACGGCCTTCGCGGCCAGGGGCGCGAACTCGCTCTCGCCGGACGCCAACTGGCCGTACAGCAGGGTCTGGTACGTGGAGAAGTAGAGTTGGCGGGCGATGGTGTGGGCGAAGTCGCCGTTCGGCTGCTCGACCAGCTGGAGGTTGCGGAAGGCGCGCTCCTCGCGGAGGTACGCCAGCTCGTCCTCGTCACCGGCCAGGGAGAGCAGGACACGGGCCTGGCCGAGCAGGTCGAGGGCGATGTTCGCCAGGGCGACCTCCTCCTCGAGGACGGGGGCGTGTCCCGCCCACTCCCCCAGGCGGTGCGAGAGCACCAGGGCGTCGTCACCCAGGGCGAGCGCCGGCGCGTTCGTGGGCAGCGCGCGGGCCGGGGC
>NZ_WMBF01000462.1:0-5011 GCF_019400875.1 Streptomyces anatolicus
CGTTTCGACCGTCCAGCCCCGTTTCGACCGTCCAGCCCCATTCCGTCCCCCGTAATTTTGCCAATACTTGGCCCCGATAGGGTGACACCCAGGGATGATCACCTATCGCGCAAGGGGAAAGCTGTGCCCGCCTCACGTCTCAGCCGTACGCCGCTCCCCGGCATCGGCATCCGGTACGACCTGACGACCCGAGAACAGCGGCGCCTTTCGGTGGTCGCGCACCGGGACGGGGCGCGGACGCTGAGCGCGTACCGCTCCGACGACCCGGACGAGTGCGCCCTGTCGCTGCGGCTGAGTTCCGGTGAGGCGGAAGCGCTGATCGACGCGCTGACGCCCTCGCACCACAGCCCGAATCTGCTGCACACCACGGACCTCGGCCTGGTCGCCGAGCGGGTGCTGCTCTCCGCCACCTCGCACTGGAACGGGCGGCTCCTCGGCGAGACCCGGACGCGGACCGAGACCGGCGTCTCGATCGTGGCGGTCCTGCGGCGGGCCGACGCCATTCCGTCGCCCGCGCCCGACTTCCGGCTCGCGGGCGGCGACACCCTGATCGTGATCGGCACGCGCGAAGGCGTGGAGAGCGCCGCGACCATACTCGGCAGGGAGTGAGCGCGTGCACTCCGCTGTCTTCCTCATCGAGTTCGGCGCGATCATCCTGGCGCTCGGCCTGCTCGGCCGGTTCGCGGGCCGCTTCCAGTTCTCGCCGATCCCGCTCTACCTCCTGGCGGGGCTCGCGTTCGGCGAGGGCGGGCTGCTGCCGCTCGGCGCGAGCGAGGAGTTCGTCGCCATCGGCGCCGAGATCGGCGTCATCCTGCTGCTGCTGATGCTCGGGCTCGAATACACGGCCACCGATCTCGTCAGCAACCTCAAGACGCAGTACCCTGCCGGGCTCGTCGACTGCACGCTGAACGCCGTGCCCGGCGCGGTCGCCGCGCTGCTCATGGGGTGGGGTCCGGTCGCCGCCGTGGTGCTCGCCGGTGTCACCTGGATCTCCTCGTCCGGCGTCATCGCCAAGGTCCTCGGGGACCTCGGGCGGCTCGGCAATCGCGAGACACCGGTCATCCTCAGCATCCTCGTCCTCGAGGACCTGGCGATGGCCGTCTATCTGCCCATCATCACCGCGCTGCTCGCGGGCGTCGGCTGGGCGGCGGGCAGCCTCACGCTCGCCATCGCGCTGGGCGCGGCAGGGCTCGTCCTCTTCCTCGCGGTGCGCTATGGGCGGGTCATCTCCCGCTTCGTCTCCAGCGACGACCCGGAGAAGCTGCTCCTTGTGGTGCTCGGCCTGACCATCCTGGTCGCGGGGATCGCACAGCAGCTCCAGGTCTCCGCCGCCGTCGGCGCCTTCCTGGTCGGCATCGCGCTGTCCGGCGAGGTCGCCGAGGGCGCCCATACGCTGCTCGCGCCGCTGCGCGATCTCTTCGCGGCCGTCTTCTTCGTCTTCTTCGGTCTGCACACCGATCCGGCGAGCATCCCGCCCGTGCTGCTCCCGGCGCTCGCGCTCGCGGTCGTGACGGCCCTGACGAAGATCGCCACGGGTTACTGGGCGGCCCGCCGCGCCGGTGTCTCCGTCAAGGGCCGCTGGCGGGCGGGCGGCGCGCTGGTGGCGCGGGGTGAGTTCTCCATCGTCATCGCGGGCCTCGCGGTCGCCGCCGGCATCGAGCCGTCACTGGGACCGCTGGCCACGGCGTACGTCCTGATCCTGGTGATCGTGGGACCGCTGACCGCCCGTTACACCCAGCCCGTCGCGGCTCTCGTGGGCGGTCTCCTGGCGCGGCGCCGGGAGACCGCGGCCGGGGCCACGCCGCTCCCCGGGCCCCGGGAAGCGGTCGAGTCCCTGGACGGCCAGGACGTGGGCGACCGCTCCTAGGCGCCGGGGCCCAGGAGCGGAGGCGCGGGGCGGCGGATCAGCCGAGGCATCTGGGGCGGAAGTCCGCGTCGGCCGGGCCCTCGCGGTCCAAGGCGTTGAGCACCCACTGGGCGACGACCGGGTCCTTGGTCGACTGGTCGTGCATGAACAGGTCGAGCGGGCAGCGGTCCTGGAGGACGACGTTGGTGACGTACTCCTTCGGGCCGCTCAGCAGGGCGCTCGTGTACGGGATCACGACCTCGTCATAGCGCGTGGTGACGACGGTGTAATCGGGGCCCGCCGGGGTCTCCGTGCCTTCGTTGAGCTTCGTGAGGAGGTCGGAGCCCGTGATCTGGTCGGCGCAGGCCGGGCAGACGGTGACGCCGAGCGGCTTGGCCAGCGGGTTGGCCGTGCCGTGGTTGGACGGCACGATGCCGATCAGGTCGTCCACCTTGTCCGCGCCGCCGAGGAACTTCACGTAGTAGCGGGGCATCATGCCGCCCTGGCTGTGGCCGACGAGGTCGACCTTCGCGGCGCCGGTCGCGCCCCGCACGGCCTCGACGAAGTCCTTGAGTTCGGCGGCGGAGCGGGGGACCGGGTCGGTCGCCATGTTGCCGTAGTTGAACGCGAAGACGCAGTAGCCCGCTCTCTTGAGCTTCGGCGAGAGGGTGGCCCAGTTCTCCGCCATCAGCTTGAACGTGCCGTTGACCAGCACGACCGGCTCCGGGTGCGCCGAGTCCGGCTTGCACGACCAGTCGTTCGCGCCGCGGGGCGGTATGTCCAGGAGCGAGGCGGGCGCGGCGGTGGCCGGGGAGGCCGCCGCGGGGGTGGCGAGGCCCGCGACCCCGAGGGCCAGGGCGGCCGCGGCGGTCATCACGGACCGGACGGCGTGGCGCAGGGGGCGCAGGGGATGCGGAGGGCGCAGATGCATGGCTTGGTTCCCATCGTTCAGCGAGGCCGACGACGCTTGGTGCGACGACGGCATACGAACGCGGTTCGGCAATGCCGACCGCTGGGGAAGATCGTTTTCCGTGGACACGTACTGCGTCAAGGGGTTTACGTTCTGTGTTCGTCACATCGATGAGGTCTTGCCGATGTGGGGCGGCGTGGTGCACTTCGGGCGAGTACGGGACTCGGCGCCCGCCGCTCCCCCGCCGCCTGGCACGATGCTCCCCATGACGTCAGGGCCCGCGTTCCGCCTCGCACGAGCCGCCGTGTTCGCGGCCGTGTGCGTGGTGACGACGGCCTTCGGTCACGCGCTCATGTCCGGGGCTTCGCTGCCCTGGTGGGCGGTGGGCTACGCGTTCGCCGCCACGTCGGCCGCCGCCTGGTGGCTCACCGGGCGCGAGCGCGGCGCACCGGCGGTCATCGGCGCCACGGTCGTGGCGCAGCTGGCCCTGCACGAGCTGTTCGGGGTGGCGCAGCGGATGGGTCCGCCGACGGCCCGGGCCGGTGACGGCATGGGCGGCACGGACGGCATGAACCACATGAACCATCCGATGCCGATGCCGTCGTCCGCCGGCGCACCGGGTGGCCACGCCACGGCTGCCACCACGGCTCCCATGCCGGACGAGGGCGCGTCCCACTGGGTGATGTCCGTCTTCGGGCACAGCGGCACGGGGATGTTCCTCGCCCACCTCGTCGCCGCGCTGATCTGCGCCCTGTGGCTGTGGCGGGGCGAGGCCGCCGCGTTCCGCACCGGGCGCGCGCTCGCCGCGGCCGTCTTCGTGCCGCTGCGGCTCGCCCTCTCGGTCCTCCTCACCGCCCTGCCCCCCGCGCCGCCGCACGTCGGCGCGCTCGTGCCCGTGCCGCGGCTGCGCGGGGTCCTGCTCCAGTACGCCGTCTCGCGCAGAGGTCCGCCGGTCCTTCCGGTCAGTTCCTGACACCGCCCGCACCCCCTTGGTGCCGGGCGGATCTTCGGCGTTCGCGCGCCGCTCTCAGAACTCCCTTCACCGAAGGACCCTTTTGCGATGACTCCTACCCTTTTGCGCCCCGGGTGCGACCCCGATCGGACCCGGGACGACGACCTGATCACCGAATGGGCGCTCGCGGCCCGCGACGGCGACGCCGCGGCGTTCGAGCGGTTCGTACGGGCCACCCGGCGTGACGTCTGGCGTTTCGTGGCCCACCTCAGCGGCGATCCGCACGGCTCCGACGACCTGACCCAGGAAACGTATCTGCGCGCCCTGACCGCGCTGCGCGGCTATGCGGCCCGCTCCTGCGCCCGCACCTGGCTGCTCGCCATCGCGCGCCGGACCGTCGCCGACCGCTTCCGCTCGGCCGCGGCCCGGCCCCGCATCTTCGACACCTCGGACTGGCAGGCGGCCGCGGAGCGCGCGCAGCCGCGGGGCCTGCCCGGGTTCGAGGAGGGCGTGGCCCTGCTCGACCTCCTCCAGGCGCTCGACGCGCCGCGCCGCGAGGCGTTCGTGCTGACCCAGCTCGCCGGGCTGCCGTACGCGGAAGCGGCGGCCGCCGTCGGCTGTCCGGTCGGGACGGTGCGCTCGCGGGTGGCGCGCGCACGGGAGCGGGTGAGCGCGCTGCTGGTCGCGGCGGACCGCGCGGCCCGGCACGAGGAGTACCGCGGAAGTTGTACATCCCGCGGCGCTACCCCACTGGATGGAGACGACCGTCAACCACTGGTGGATCGAAACCTCAACTCCCGGTTTGACGAAGGCGGATTCGCCGGGAAGTAGCTTCTGACCGTGCGCCGGGGCGGGCCGGGTCCACCGGGTCCGGGCCGCTTCGGCGCACGACAACCGACAGTGGGCGGGATCGACACGACCGGAGAACCGGCACGCGCGCCGAGAGGGGCGCACGCCGCGACAGGTGCCGCCCCACGACCCAAAGGGGGAACAATGCGTTCGAACATCGTGACAAGGGCGCTCATCAGCGCCACCGCCGTCGTCGGGCTCACCGCCGGGACCCTGGCGGCCGCGGGCACCAGCTTCGCGGCGAGCGAGACGACCGCCAAGCCCGCGGTCAGCGCCGAGGCGGTCACCCCGGCCGCGGTGAACAACCTGGGCCTGAGCACCGCCGAGGCGAAGAAGGTCCAGCGCTGGCTGAAGACCTACTGGGGTTACACCGGCTCGATCGACGGCAAGCTGGGCACCAACAGCTGGAAGGCGTTCCAGCGCTGCCTGAAGGCGAACTGGGGCTACACCGGCA
>NZ_WMBF01000463.1:0-4984 GCF_019400875.1 Streptomyces anatolicus
ACCCAGTTCATCGCGCCCGTCCCCGGCGACAGCGGCCCCGCGGGCCAGGGCGCGCCGCCCGAGCCCGCCGCCGCGCCCTACGGCATCCGCCCCGGCGCCCCCGGCGACCGGCAGCCGCCCGCCGAGTTCGACAACCTCTTCCGCACCGAGCCGGAGGCCGAGGGGCCCGCCTCCACCCAGCAGATGCCCCGCTTCGAGGCCCCGGGCACCCCGGCTCCGGCCCCGGCGCCCGCACCGGCCCCTACGGGGAACGGCCACGGCGGCGGACGCCGCAGCCGCACCGGATCGAAGGTGCCGCTCATCGCCGCGATCGGCGTCGGCATCGCCGTGCTCGGCGTCGGCGCGGGCGCGCTCCTCAGCTCCGGCGGCGGTGACGACGAGGCGGACGGCAAGCCCGTCTCCGCGTCCGCCCCGGCCGACGAGCGGCCCTCGCCCACCGCCGACCCCGCGAGGAAGCAGGCGGTCGCCCTGGACAAGCTCCTCGCCGACAGCAACAACAGCCGTGACATGGTCATCGCCGCCGTACGCAACGTCGGCAAGTGCCAGAACCTCAGCCAGTCGGCGACCGACCTGCGCGCCGCAGCCAAGCAGCGCAACGGCCTGGTCACGCGTCTCGCCGGGCTGAAGGTCGACAAGCTCCCGGCCAACGACCAGCTGACGGCCTCCCTCAACCGGGCCTGGAAGGCGTCCGCCTCCGCCGACAGCCACTACGCCGCGTGGGCGGACCAGATGGCGGGCAAGAAGGGGTGCAAGAAGGGCCACGCCCGCAGCACCCCGCAGCACGGCGCGGGCAACCGCGCGAGCGGTGAGGCGACCACCGCCAAGGAGCAGGCGGCCAACCACTGGAACGCGATCGCCCGCAAGTACGGGCTGACCACGCGCGAGAAGTCCCAGCTGTAGGCCCCGGCCGGGGCGTGCCGCGCCCCGGCTTACGCCGACTGCTCCAGCGTCTCCTCCACGTTCACGAAGCCCTTGCGCGCGGGGACGAACTTCCCGTCGCGCACGACCTGGAACGTGACGCCGGAGTTGATCAGGCGCGGGAACTCGCTGGCCGCGATCAGATCCTCGAAGCGCCAGCTCAGCGGGGGCGTGAGGCCGCCCGTCTCGACGCGCAGACCGCCGTCGAGGGCGCGCCGCAGCGTGTGGGCGGAGACCTCGCCGCCGTTCAGCGACTCGACGGCCTGCTTCAGGACGGTGTACGCGATCCACGTCGTCTGGACGCCCGCGTCGGCGGGGTCGACGCGGTTGTCGCCGAACGCCTGCTCGCGGATGACCTTCCGCATCTGCGCCCACCGGCTGTCGCCCGCCGCGGGGTACCAGCCGGTGACGTACGCGCCTTCGTAGGGGCCGCTCGCGCCGCCGGTGCGGTCGACGAGCGACTGGTCGACGCTGCCGAGCACGGAGGAGATCCGCACCGGCGGATAGTCGTCCTTCGTGCGCCGGAACGAGTCGTAGAAGGTGTCGGTGCGGGCCCCGAGCGCCGCCGTCACACAGCCGTCCTTGGCGCCCGCGTGCTTGAGTGCCTGCTCGGCCTGCGGGGTGAGGTCGGTGCCGTCCTCGGGGGCGCGGATGTCGGCGACGGGCTTGTGGTGGCCGTCGCGGAGCCCGGAGTTGAGCAGCTTGGGCAGCTCGTCACCGGCGAGGGTGTCGGGGCGTACGAGGGCGACGCGGTCGCAGCGGGCGGCGAGCTGGCGGCCGTTGCCCGCGAGGAGCGCCGGTTCGCCGCCGTTGACCGGGTAGGACAGAGGGCTGCTGAACTCGTCGTCGGTGATGCCGTAGCCGCCGATGTAGGGGATGCCCGCGACTTCCAGCGGGGCGAGGAAGGAGCGGCCGTGCTGGCTGTACGCGCCGACGACGGCGGCCACCTCCTGGTCGACCGCCTCGCGCGCGCAGTCGGCGGCGCCGACCGCGTCGTTGTGGTCGTTGCAGGTGAGGACCTTCAGCTCGCGGCCGTCGATGCCGCCGTGCGCGTTGACCCAGCGGGCGTAGGCCTGCGCCATGGCGGGGACGCCGGGCTTGTTGGTGGCCTTGGTCTTCTCCGGGGCCCAGGTCATGACGGTGATGGGGTCGTCCCTGGAACCCCCCGTGGCGCCAGGGATGACCCCGCAACCGGCTATCAGGGACGTACACGCCGTCGCCGCGGCCGCGGCGAGCGCCGCGGTCTTGGAGGGGCGGGGGAAGAAGGTGCGTCGCCTGCCGGTCATGTCCCCGCACGATTCCGTGGGAGGGCCAACCGTGGAGTGACGCGTTCTCAACGGACCGTGACATGAGGGTGAACGGGCGGGGGCCGATTCGAGTGCACGGTGTGGGAACGTACGATCGATGACCGTGCAAGGTTCGGAGAACTCTTCCCGTCGCGGCCGTCGCTCAAGCACCATGGGCGGCATGCCGACCAATGACATGCCGTGGTGGCGCTGGCGCAGCAATGTGCGCTCGGCGCTGCACATGCTCTCCGACCCCGACTTCCAGCGGGAGTGCTGGCTCGCGGGGCGCGAGGAGTACGGGGACGTGACCGACGCCGTCTACCGGCTGGTCGAGGACACCTGGCTGGACAACTGGTCCGCGGAGAAATACGTCGGAACGATCTTCCGGGACCCGCAGGAGGCGGCGCTCGTCGACACGGCCGTGCTGCGGGTCCTGCGGATCATGCACGAGGTCGGGCCCGACGCGATGGTCTCCGTCTATCTGGAGCACCCGGGCTGGCCGGACGCCGTGCGGGCGGCGCGGGACGCGCACGCGCTCCTGGCGGCGGGCGACGGGGAGGACCCGGACGAGCCGCCGAAGACGCTCGAGGTGCTGCGGATCCTGACCCGGTCCGGCTGAGCCGGGGTGGGACGCCCGCCCACGGCGACCGGCGTGTATGGGAACCTTGGCCGCATGAATGAGCAGTCCGCCGCCCCCGCCGCCCCCGCTGAGCAGTACGTCCTCACCCTCTCCTGCCCCGACAAGCAGGGCATCGTGCACGCCGTGTCGAGCTACCTCTTCATGACCGGTTGCAACATCGAGGACAGCCAGCAGTTCGGTGACCATGACACCGGGCTGTTCTTCATGCGCGTCCACTTCTCCGCCGAGGCCCCGGTGACCGTCGAGAAGCTGCGCGCCAGCTTCGCCGCGATCGGCGACTCCTTCCACATGGACTGGCAGATCCACCGCGTCGCGGACCGGATGCGGGTCGTCCTGCTGGTGTCGAAGTTCGGGCACTGCCTGAACGACCTCCTCTTCCGCTCGCGGATCGGCGCGCTGCCGGTGGAGATCGCCGCCGTCGTCTCCAACCACACGGACTTCGCCGAGCTTGTCGCCTCGTACGACATCCCCTTCCACCACATTCCGGTGACGCGGGAGAACAAGCCGCAGGCCGAGGCGCAGCTGCTTGAGATCGTGCGCTCCGAAGAGGTGGAGCTGGTCGTCCTCGCCCGCTACATGCAGGTGCTCTCGGACGATCTGTGCAAGGCGCTGAGCGGGCAGATCATCAACATCCACCACTCCTTCCTGCCGAGCTTCAAGGGCGCGAAGCCGTACCACCAGGCGCACGCGCGCGGTGTGAAGCTGATCGGCGCCACCGCGCACTATGTGACGGCCGACCTCGACGAGGGGCCGATCATCGAGCAGGAGGTCGAGCGGGTCGGCCACGACGTGACCCCCGACCAGCTGGTGGCGATCGGCCGTGACGTGGAGTGCCAGGCGCTGGCGCGGGCCGTGAAGTGGCACGCGGAGCGCAGGATTCTGCTGAACGGGCGGCGGACGGTGGTCTTCGCCTGACGTGTGCGGGGCCCCGGCAGGGGCTTGAGTCACATCCGGCTCAGGGAGGCCGCCGCGAACAGGACGTCTCTGATCGCCTCCCGGTCACCGTCCTGGCCCGCGGCCGCTTCCACCGGCGAGACGTGGCCCGCGGCCAGCCGGCAGAACTCGACGCCGTCCAGGGCCACATGCGCCACCTCCCGCTCGGCCGAGCCGACCGCCGCCGGTGAGTCGAGTGGGATGAACCACTCGCCGCCGCCCAGGCCCTCGATCTCCAGCCGCAGGCTGCGGCCAGGCGTGCCCGCCGCGACCAGGCCGCGCGACGGCGTGGCGAGCCCGGAGCGGCGGCGGTCGGCCAGCGTGCCCGGGAGCATCCGGACGGCCAGGTCGATCATGTGGTGGAGGTGCCCGGGCGCGGGCGGCTCGTACGGGTAGTGGACCGCCTCGGCGATGTCGCCCGCGTGGATCCAGCACTCGAAGGCGCGGTCCACCATCGCGTCCCGCAGCGGCAGCTCGATCTTCTGCCCTGGACCGGCGTCGGCATCGCCGTCGGCGCCGTGCTCGGGCGGTGGCGCCGTCCCGTACGGCACGGGGAGCCGGCCCGAGCCGTCGCCCGCGAAGGAGACCGTGCGGATGATCTCGTGCGCCTGGTCCCGCCAGGGACCCCGCACCGCGCGCGTGGGCGGGAAGTGCGAGGCGTGCCAGTACGCCTCGGTGCGGTGGGCGGGGTGCTGCGGGCCCGGGGTCCCGGGGCCGAGCGGGTCCTCCAGGCCGAGGGCGAGGCCGACCAGGCCGTCGACGGCGAGGAGATGCGCGATGATCCCGGCCACCGTCGTCTTCCTGGTCACCTGGCCGTCCCGCTCGAACCAGCGCAGCCGCACCGGAGCGTGCCACTCCGAGTCGCCGATGTCCCGCAGCAGGGCGTCGAGGCGGGCGCTCTCCGCGTCGTAGGGCACGGCCCACTCGGGCACCGGGATGCGCGGCGGGCGGCGGCCGAGGCAGCTCCGCAGGACGCGGGTGCGAAGGCCGGGGTCGAGATCGAGGCTCTCCTCGGGGTGCAGCAGGCCGACGGCGTCCCGCAGCCGCAGCGCCTCCTCCGCGCAGGGTCCGCAGCCGCCCAGGTGCTCCTCGACGGCGGTGGCCTCGGCCGCCGAGCACGCGGCGAGCGCCCAGGCGCCGAGCAGGGACTTCAGGACGCGGTGCTCAAGGACGAGCGGCTCCGGCGGGGCAGGTGGCGGCTCCCGGA
>NZ_WMBF01000464.1:0-4970 GCF_019400875.1 Streptomyces anatolicus
ATGTCGCTCATCCCCACCCACCCCTGCGGCTTCCGAGAAGGGCCCACCCGTGAGGCCCGACACATCGGAAGCTACCGCAGCCCACTGACAACGGCCCCCGGAGTGGGAAAACCCGCAGGTGAAATCAGCAGGAGCGGGCCACGAGCCCCCGCCGCCGCTCCAGCCGCGCCGCGTGCGAACCCCACACCGTCACCGACACGACGCCGAAGACCGCGAGCAGCCCGAGCGCCACGGTCCCGCCCCAGCCGCCCGCGTGGAAGGCGACGGCACCGAGCGTGCCGCCCGCGCTGGAGCCCAGGTAGTAGGCGGACTGGTAGAGCGCCGACGCCTGCGCCCGCCCCGTGGTGGCCGTACGGCTCACCGACGAGGACGCGACCGCGTGCCCCGCGAAGAACCCCGCGGTGATCAGCACGAGCCCCAGCAGCACCAGGACCAGCGAGGCCGAGAGGGACAGCAGCAGCCCGCCCGCCGTCGTGCCCACCGCCAGATACAGCGCCCCGCGCCGCCCCAGCCGCGCCACGAGCTTGCCGGCCGCCGCGGAGGAGACCGTACCGACGAGGTAGACGAGGAAGATCGAGCCGATGACGCCCTGGGGGAGCGAGAACGGCGCCTCGGTGAGCCGGTATCCGATCACCGTGTAGACGGCGCCGAAGACGGTCATGAACAGCGCGCCGATCGCGTACAGCCTGCACAGCAGCGGGTTCGACAGATGCGTACGCACCGTCCGCGCGAGGGACTTGGGGTTCAGCGAGCCCCGCGTGAAGTGCCGGGGTGCGGGCAGCAGCGCGCGGAAGGCGACCGCGCACAGCACCGCCACGACGCCGACGACCGCCAGCGCCGCACGCCAGCCCCAGGCCTGCGCGACCCAGCCCGTGACGATGCGCCCGCTCATGCCACCGATGGAGTTGCCCGCCACGAACATGCCGATCGCCCCGACCAGCGCCTTGGGCCGCACCTCTTCGGCGAGGAACGCCATCGCCGAGGCCGGGAGCCCGGCGAGGGCCGCGCCCTGCACGGCCCGCAGCGCGATGAGCACCTCGACCGACGGGGCGAAGGGGACGAGGAGTCCGACCGCCACCGCGACGCTCAGGGACGCCGTCATCATCGCGCGCCGCCCGAAGCGCTCACTGAGCGCGCTCAGCGGAAGGACGAAGAGAGCCAGTGAGCCCGTGGCCGCCGAGACCGTCCAACTCGCCGTGCTCGCGCTCGCCCCGAAGTCGGCGGAGAGCAGGGGCAGCAGGGCCTGCGTGGAGTAGAGGAGGGCGAAGGTGGCGACGCCCGCGAGGAAGAGCGCGAAGCTCATCCGGCGGTAGCCGGGACCGCCCGGGGTCAGACGGGAATCGGCGGCGGGGGACGACGGAGTGAGGGCGGCCGCGTGGGTGGCGGACGCCCCGCTACTGGCAGGAGGCATGCCACGAACGTACGACCCCATTTTTGATGCGTCCAATGCATGGAAACCCCATAATCGTTCCCATGCAGCATCAGCAGAGGTTACAGCCGCGCCTGTCACACAACAGTGACGTGGAGGACATCGTGACGCTGCTCGCGCCACGCCTCGCGTACTTCGCGGGAGTCGCCCGCACCGAGCACGTCACGCGCGCCGCGCAGGAGATGCAGATCCCCCAGTCGACGCTCTCCCGCGCCCTCGTACGCCTCGAACAGGACCTCGGCGTCGACCTGTTCGCGCGCCGGGGCCGCACCGTCTCGCTCACCCCAGCCGGCCGCACCTTCCTCGCCTCGGTCGAACGGGCACTCGGCGAGGTGGAGCGCGCCGCCGAGTCGGTGCGCGCCGACGCCGACCCGGCCTCCGGCAAGGTCGCCTTCGGTTTCCTGCACACCATGGGCTCCGAGACCGTGCCCGGCCTGATCCGCGCCTTCCGCGCCGACCACCCCCGGGTGCGCTTCAGCCTCGTACAGAACTACGGCGAGGCGATGCTGGAGCGGCTTCGCGCGGGCGAGCTGGACCTCTGCCTCACCTCACCCGTGCCGGACGCCCCCGACCTGGTCGCCCGCCGCCTCGACGAACAGCGCCTGCGCCTGGTCGTCCCCGACGACCACCGCCTCGCCACCCGCAAACGCGTCCGCCTCGCCGAGGCCGCCGACGAGGCCTTCGTGACCCTGGAGCCCGGCTACGGCCTGCGCCGCATCACCGACGACCTCTGCAAGGAGGCGGGCTTCAAGCCCCGCGTGGCCTTCGAGGGCGAAGAGGCGGAGACCCTGCGCGGCCTGGTGGCGGCGGGCCTGGGGGTGGCCCTCCTGCCCCCGCCGGCCGTACCGCGCCCCGGAGTGGTGGAACTGACCGTGACGGGCCAGCGTGCGGTACGGGAGATCGGCGTGGCCTGGCTGGACGGCCACCCGGACACACCCCCGGTGGCAGCGTTCAAGGAGTTCCTACTGAGCAGAAAGGGAAAACTGCTTCAGCAGGCTGGCGTGCACCAGCCTGATCCCGGCGGGAATTCAAGCCCGTCCGGCGATTGAGGACGAACTCGGCGAAGCCGGTGATCAACCGCGCCACAAACACGGGGCTACCGCCGAAGCGACCGCCCGAACCCGGAGGCAAGCGGCATCCGCAACCCCAAGGGCGGCGGAGCAGCCAACGCATCCTCCAACGGCCGCGCGAAATCCGTACCGAAGAGCACCCCCCGCACGAAGTCCGAGGCCAGCGCGAGCACTTCGTCCTGGTGCTGCTGGAGCCGATGCCCATCGGAGTGCACCTCGAACCGGCACACATCCCGGTTCGTCTTCTTCGCCCGCTCCGCCAGCCGGAACGACAGCTCGGGATCGGTCCGCTCGTCGTTCGTGCCGTGCACGATCAGGACCCGCCGCCCCGCGAGCTGCTTCACCGGCTCGGGCGGCGCCGCCACATCGTCCTCGGGGAGCCAAGGGGCGATGGCGAGCACGGAGTTGACCGCCGGGTGCCCGCCCGCGCGCAGCGCCGCCCGGCCGCCCATGTCCACTCCGACCAGACAGACGGGTACGTCTCCGTAGCGGCGTACGACCTCGTCCGCCGCCCATGCCGTGTCCTCGGCGAGGTGGGCCTGCGCGCCGTTCCAGCCCCGGCAGCGGTAGTGCACGACATGCGTGGCGAGCCCCGAGGCGCGCCCGTCCTGGGCCAGTCTGCGCCCCAGCGCGCGCACCGCCCCGGCCGCCAGCGGCGAGGGTCTGCGCGTGGACGTCTCGGCGCCGCCGGGCAGCAGGAGGGCCACGCCGCTCACCGCCGAAGGGCCCGCTTTGATCGCTCGCCCGAGCCTGGGTGGACCCGCGGGCCCCGCCGTCCCTCGCTGTGCCATGACAGAACAGTGTCAGAAGCCATGGTGTACGCCACCCGTCCGCCGGGTCACTGTTCCGTATCGACCAGTGAGTTCTACGCGCGTAGGCGCTAGAGTGCCGAAATGACGAGCCAGACACACGCGACCGGTCACACGGACCGTGAGACGCCCAGCGCCGACCAGATCCGCCGCGCCCCCAAGGTGCTCCTCCACGACCACCTCGACGGCGGCCTGCGCCCCGGCACGATCGTCGACCTCGCCCGCGAGTGCGGTTACGAGGGACTGCCCGAGACCGACCCCGACAAGCTCGGGATCTGGTTCCGCGAGGCGGCCGACTCCGGCTCCCTCGAGCGCTATCTGGAGACCTTCGCCCACACCTGCGCGGTGATGCAGACGAAGGAAGCCCTCAAGCGCGTGGCCGCCGAGTGCGCCGAGGACCTCGCCGAGGACGGCGTGGTCTACGCCGAGATCCGCTACGCCCCTGAGCAGCACCTGGAGAGCGGCCTCACCCTCGAAGAGGTCGTCGAGGCGGTCAACGAAGGCTTCCGCGAGGGCGAGCGCCGCGCGAAGGCCAATGGCCACCGCATCCGCGTCGGCGCGCTGCTCACCGCCATGCGGCACGCGGCCCGCGCCCTGGAGATCGCCGAGCTGGCCAACCGCTACCGCGACCTGGGCGTCGTCGGCTTCGACATCGCGGGCGCCGAGGCGGGCTTCCCTCCCACCCGCCACCTCGACGCCTTCGAGTTCCTCAAGCGCGAGAACAACCACTTCACGATCCACGCGGGCGAGGCCTTCGGCCTGCCGTCGATCTGGCAGGCCCTGCAGTGGTGCGGCGCCGACCGCCTCGGCCACGGCGTACGCATCATCGACGACATCGAGATCGCCGAGGACGGCACCGTCAAGCTCGGCCGCCTCGCCTCCTATGTACGGGACAAGCGCATCCCGCTGGAGATGTGCCCCAGCTCCAACCTCCAGACGGGCGCCGCCACCTCCTACGCCGAGCACCCCATCGGCCTGCTGCGCAAGCTGCATTTCCGCGCCACGGTGAACACCGACAACCGTCTGATGTCGGGCACCAGCATGAGCCGCGAATTCGAGCACCTGGTCGGCACTTTCGGCTACACGCTCGACGACATGCAGTGGTTCACAGTCAATGCGATGAAATCAGCGTTCATTCCTTTCGATGAACGACTCGCCATGATCAGTGACGTGATCAAGCCCGGTTATGCCGAGCTGAAGTCCGAATGGCTGTTCCGCCAGACCGTCTCGACCAGCGCGTCTGTCAGCGGCTAGCGGGCCCTGTCGCGTCCTCGCGCGGCACATCGGCGGCCGGGTGATGCGTCACCCGGCCGCTTTTCGCTGCCCGCTGCCCGTGATCCGGGGTGTTTACGCTCGTTGAACCGCGCAGATCCCCGTCATCGAATTCGCAAGGACGCATTCAAGATGAAGCAGTCTGCTGCCAAGACCCTCGGTGTCGCCGCTCTCGGTGCCGCCTTCGCCGCCGCGGGCGCCGGCGCCGCGAACGCCGCCGCCGGTCTTCCCGACGTGACCTCGGCCCTGGGCCCGGTCAGCTCGGTCCTCCCCCTGGGAGAGGCCGCCAAGACGCTCCCCGCCGGCGCCCCCCAGTCGCTCGCCGCCGCGCAGACCGCCGTCGCCGGTGGCCTCACCGCCCTGCAGCCCTCCATCGACAAGGTGGTCTCC
>NZ_WMBF01000465.1:0-4963 GCF_019400875.1 Streptomyces anatolicus
GGAGAACACGAACTGGGGGCGGTCGGTGTGGTGCGGGCGCGTGCGCGAGAGCGCCGAGGCGCGGGCGCGGGCCGAGTCGCGCCAGTACTGGGTGAAGAAGACCAGGTCGCTGTCGCCGGTGTTGGTGATGGTGTGCGACTCGAACGGCTCGAAGAGGACCACGGTGCCGGGCCGTGCCGGGTGGGTGCGGCCGTCGACGGACAGCTCGCCCGTGCCGGCGACGATGACGAAGAACTCGGTCTCGTCGTGCTGGTGGCTGGTGGAGGCGACGCCGGGGGCGACGCGGCCCCAGCCGGCGCCGACGCCCAGGCCCTCGACCGAGGACATGTCGATGCCGAAGGCCTCGGACAGTTCGGATTCGCTGTACTGGTTGAGGATCATGACTGCCTCTGTCGTGGCTGGGAGACGGTTCGGGACGGGGTGAGATCCAGGGCGGCGACGGTCTCGGCGGCGATGGCGGGCGCGAGCCGGTAGCCGGAGCCGCCGGCGGCCCCCGCGAAGACCAGGCCGGGCCGCAGTTCGGCGACGACCGGTTCGCGGCGTGGGCTGTAGGCGTCGCAGAAGACCCGGCCGGAGTCGCACCGGTCGACCAGACCGGGCGCGAACCGGCCGAGTACGGCCCGGGCGTCGTCGAGGTCGGACCGCTCGAGGACGAGGCCGACGTCGTCGGGGGAGACGTCCCAGCGGTCGCAGGTGTAGCTGAACAGGTAGTGGCCGCGCTCGTGGAGCGGCAGGAGGAAGGCGTCCTCGTCGTGGAAGACCGTGAGCGGGGCGTCGGGCGCCGGGGACGCTTCGAGGTGCGCGGCGACGATCTTCTTGACGCGCAGGCCGAGCGGGGCGACCAGCTCGGCCCAGGCGGGGTGCGCGATCCACGGGCCGGGGGCCAGGACGACCCGGCGGGCGCGCAGCTGCCGCCCGTGGCCGAGGGTGAGGCGGTGACCGTCGCCGTCGGCGGCGATTTCCGTGACCTCGGTTCCCTCCAGGACCGTCACCTGGTCGCGCAGCGCGGCCAGGACGCGGCCCGCGACGCCCTGGACGTCGGCGTAGTGGCACCCGTGCAGGGTCCACGCCCGGGCGCCCGCCGGAGCCGCCAGGCCGCGGTCCGGGTCGGCCGGGGAGGTCTCGTCCCCGAGCCGCAGATAGGTGGCGCGGACATTGTCGGCGTCGCCGGTGGCGACGACCGTGGCGTCCACTTCACGGATGGGCAGGCCCAGTTCTCCGGCCAGCCGCTCCCACACGTGGTGGGAGTGCTCGGTCATAGACCTGACGCGCGCGGTGGCCCCGCGCGGGAAGTGGACACCGGCCGAGCGGCTCGAGGCGCCCTGGCCGATCAGACCGCGCTCCAGGACGGCGACGGTCGCCTCGGGGTGCGCCGCTACCGCCTCGTGGGCGATGAGCGCGCCGATGACTCCGCCGCCGACGACGGCGAGGTCTACCGTGTCCACTGAGTGCCCCGCCCGTTCTTCGCCGACCAGTCGATGAACGACATCGCGGGCTCGGGGGCGTTGAGGCCCCGCAGCCGGTTGGCGATGCGCTGGGCACGCCAGGCGTTCAGGCTCAGGTTCACGTCGGGCAGGCCGCGCTGACCGCGTACGGCGTTCTGCACGAAGATGTTGCGGTCCGGCGGGCCGTCCCAGCTGATCGCGTAGTCCTCGTCGACACGGACCTCGCCGTTCTCGGTCTCGACGCGGTCCATCAGGGGTTCGAGGAACGCCTTGGGCGCGGGGCGGAAGCCGGTCGCCCACACCACCGCGTCGACCGGCAGGCACTGGCTCTGGCCCGACTCGTCGTTGTGGCGCAGCGACACCTCGAAGGTCCCGGTGCCCGTGCGGTCGGCGGACATGACGGTCCTGTTGGGCAGGAGCCCGAAGCGGTGCTCGTCGCGCTCGATGAACTGCAGCCGGTACAGCTGCTGGTAGATCGCCCGCAGGGTCGACTCGGAGATCCCGTCCGAACTCAGCAGGTGGGCCGAGTTCAGCTCGGCGCGCTTGGACTCCGACAGCCGGTAGAAGTAGTCGGAGTACCCCGGCATGTAGAAGTCGTTGGTGAACGTCGAGTCGTCGATCGGGAAGTAGTTGCGGCGCCTGGAGACCCACGAGACCCAGGCGGGGCGCTCGGATTCGGGGCGCGAGATCAGGTCGAGGAACGCCTCGGCGCCGGACTGGCCGCCGCCGATCACGGCGACCCGCTTGCCCGCCAGTTCCTTGGCGTGGCTCAGGTACTGGCTGACGTGGAAGTGGCCCTTGCCCAGGTGCGGTTCGGCGAACTCGGGCACCCAGGGGACGGTCCCGACGCCCACGGCGATGTTGTCGGCGGTGATCTGGCGGCGGTTGGTGGTGACGCGGAAGACGCCGTCGAAGTCGACCCTCTCGACGGACTCGGAGAAGACCACGTTCTCGTTGGTCTCGGCCGCCCAGGCCAGGTAGTTGCGGAACTCGTTGCGCGGCACCTCGGCGAACTGGGCGTTGAGAAAGTGGTACATCCGCCCGTGCTCGTGCAGGTACGACATGAACGAGAACCGGTTGGTCGGGTCGGACAGGCTCACCAGGTCCTTGAAGATCGACACCTGGAGCGTCGCGCCGGTGATGAGCTGGTCGTCGTGCCAGGTGAAGCTCGGCTTGCGGTCGATGAAGAGGTTCGGCTGCTGCGGATCGCCGTGCAGCAGCGCGGCCAGACCCAGGTTGGCCGGTCCCGCGCCGATGCCGACCAGCCGCTGGTGGCCGTTCTGCTCGGCGGAGCCGGACGCCGTCCTTGGCTGCGGTACAGGTCCCACGTCAAGTCCTTCCGGTGGAGGTGCAGGCTGTTGAGCCCGGTTCACGACGCCTTGGCGGGGTCTGGTGCGGGCGGGCTTGTGGATTGGAAAGTGCAGGTGAGGCCGGTGTCGGCGAGCTGGTCGAGCCAGCGGCTCGCCTCGTCGGTCGCGGCGGCGGCCCGGTGCAGGCCGGGCGGCAGGGCGGCGGCGAGGACGCGCTGGATGCCGGCGGCGGCGGTGGTCGAGACGCACCGGGCCATCGCGGTGTCGGTGTCGTCGCCGGTCACGTCGAGCCGGTAGCGGCCGGACCAGTGCCGGCCGTCGCCCTCGACGTCCAGGCCGACGGTGAGCACGACGCGGTCGCGGTCGGCGGCGGTGGTCGGATGCCGCTCGGCCAGCTCGTCGGCGAGGGCGGCGAGGCGGTCGCGATCGCCGGCGGCGACGGTGTCGAAGACGCTCTTCCACGCCGCACGCCACCCCTGGGGGCGCAGCGTGCCGCGCACGAAGGTGTCGGTGCGCCAGCCCTCGGGGAAGCCGTACTGGTCGATGAAGCCGACGCTGTCGCGGTTGGGGTAGACCTCGAATACCTCGCTGTCGAGCGCCAGTTCCTCGGTGTCCTCCCAGGGCCGCTCGACCTCGCGCACCTGGCCGTCGCGTACGTAGCGGGCGGGGGAGGCGAGGGCGGTCAGCACGCCGAGCGGGGCCCAGCTGAACTGGTAGCGGAACTCGTTCGGCTCGGCGGGGATGCCTCCGCAGTACGAGGTCAGGGAGACGCGATCGGCGTGGTCGCCGACCGCCTCGCGCGCCCGGGCGACGAGCAGGTGCGTCATGAGGTGGTCGATGCCGGGGTCGAGTCCGGCCTCGGTGAGGACCACCAGGCCCCGCCCGGCCGCCTCGCGCGCCAGTTCCTCGATCTCGGGCGTGGTGTAGCTGGTGCAGGCGAAGTGGGCACCGGCGTCGATCGCGGTGCGCAGCAGGCCGCAGTGGTGGGCTGCCGGGAGCATCGAGACGAGTACGTCGCCGGGGCGCAGGGTGCCCGGCAGGTCGTCGCGGTCGAGACCGCGTACCTGTACCGGGGCCTGGGGGGCGAGGGCGTCGAGGCGGGCGGCGGCGCGTTCCCGCGTGCGGCCCCACAGGACGACCTCGGCTCCTTGGCCCAGCAGATCGAGTCCGGTACGGCCGGTCGACAGACCGGTGCCGACCCAGTGGACCGTCCCGGTGGGTTGGACGGGAAGCTCAGACATCACGCGGACCTCTCTGGCTCACTGCGGTGTGAAAGGCTCGGCGGCTGCGTTCCCAGCAGTCGCCGTCGGGCAACCGCGGCAGGTGCGCGGCCAGTTGGGTGGAGAAGTCGTCGCTGGCCTCGCGCGGCAGCAGGGAGGGGAGGTTGTCGATGGCGATGACCGCGAGCCCGTCGGCGACGGCGCGCACCGGCTCGTCCCAGCTGGTGAGGCGGTCGTAGACCGGCAGCAGATGGGCGGGGCCGCCGACGTCGCAGGTGACGTCGACGATGAGCGACAGGCGCCGGTCGGCGCGCAGGTGCTCGGGGGCGAGGAAGGGCTCGCCGGGCTCGGTGAGCTGGACCGCGTTGATGAGGATGTCGTGGTCGAGCAGGGCGTCCCGGTCGAGGTCGGCGGTCTCGGCGAGGTCCCACAGGGTCGCGTCGACGCCGGTACGTTCGAGAGCGGCGCGGGCGCCCTGGCCGCAGCGGCCGCGGGCGCCGATGATGAGCACGCGCGGCGGGCGCGCGAGCGGGCCGAGGGAGTCGTCGAGCACGGCCTTGGTGGTCGGCCGCAGCGGCCCCTGGAGGGCGCCGGTCCACTGCCGGATTGCCAGCGCGGCGCCGATGTAGCCGGCCCAGTGGCCGAACGCGGCGAGGCGGCGTCCTTCGGCGTCGGTGAGGTATTCCAGGTCGAGGATCTCGCCGCCGCCGGTCACGAAGCGGTCCAGGAGTTCCCGGGCGCCTTGCTGTCCCTTGTAGGCGTGGGCGAAGTACAGGTGGCGGCCGCCGAGCGGGGCGGTGTCCGCGGGGAGTGCCTTGAGCCCGAGGACGTAGGCGTCGGCGGGCGCGCCGGTCCAGGAGCCGGCCGGGGCGGGCCGGGCGCCGGCGTCGAGGTAGGCGTCGATCGGGTGGCAACGTACGGACGAGTGCTCGACGGTCACCTGTGCGCCCTGCTTGACGAGCGTGGCGGTGTCGGCGGGGGTCAGGGG
>NZ_WMBF01000466.1:0-4951 GCF_019400875.1 Streptomyces anatolicus
GTGCGGGGCGGGCGGACCGTTACCCTGAGGAGTGCAGACCTGTCCGTGGTGTGTGAGTCCCCGGTGCCGGTCGCAGAGCCGCGTTTTGACCGGTACGGGGCGGCGCGGGTACTCTCGGGGATTGATACGTATTGGTGTCCTCGATCTCACGCGAAAGGGCCCTTACGTAGGTTCCCTGGAGCAGTTACCAGTGGCTCGCATACGGGCAGCGTCCCCGGCATTGTGAGCCCCAGCTGCATGATCGCTTCCTGGGTGCCGTGTGTCTGGACCCCATCCACTGAAGAAGCGAAGGCTACTAAGTGCGTACGTACAGCCCCAAGCCCGGCGATGTGACCCGCCAGTGGCACGTCATCGACGCCCGGGACATCGTCCTCGGTCGTCTGGCGACCACCGCTGCCACCCTCCTGCGTGGCAAGCACAAGCCGATCTACGCCCCCCACGTTGACACCGGTGACTTCGTCATCATCATCAACGCGGAGAAGGTGCACCTCTCCGGCAACAAGAAGACCCAGAAGATGGCGTACCGCCACTCCGGCTACCCGGGTGGTCTGCGTTCCGTCCGCTACGACGAGCTGCTCGAGAAGAGCCCCGAGAAGGCTGTCGAGAAGGCCGTCAAGGGCATGCTCCCCAAGAACACCCTGGGCCGTCAGATGCTCTCGAAGCTGAAGGTCTACGCGGGCGACCAGCACCCGCACGGCGCTCAGCAGCCGGTCCCGTTCGAGATCACCCAGGTCGCGCAGTAGTTCCGGCCACCCCCTAAGACGAAAAGAAATCTGAGGAGAATCGTGGCCGAGACCACCGTTGAGCAGCCGGTCGAAGAGACCGAGGTTGTTGACGTAGAGCAGTACACCACCGAGTCCGAGGCTCCCCTTGAGGGCGAGTACACCTCGGAGTCGAACCCCGCGCGCTTCGGCGACCCGCAGCCGGCCGCCGGCCTGGGCCGTCGCAAGAACGCCATCGCCCGCGTCCGGATCGTCCCGGGCACCGGCAAGTGGAAGGTCAACGGGCGCACGCTCGAGGACTACTTCCCGAACAAGGTCCACCAGCAGGAAGTCAACGAGCCCTTCAAGGTGCTCGAGCTCGACAACCGCTACGACGTCATCGCCCGCATCTCGGGTGGCGGCGTCTCCGGTCAGGCCGGTGCGCTCCGTCTCGGTGTCGCCCGTGCGCTGAACGAGGCCGACGTCGAGAACAACCGCGGCGCCCTGAAGAAGGCCGGTTACCTCAAGCGTGACGACCGTGCGGTCGAGCGCAAGAAGGCCGGTCTCAAGAAGGCCCGTAAGGCCCCGCAGTACAGCAAGCGCTAATCGCTGCCTGCTCGTACTTCTCGTTCGCCCCGGCGGCACTCACCGTGCTGCCGGGGCGTTCGTCTATCAGGAAACGAACGTTCGGAGGACAGCAGTGGGACGACTCTTCGGCACGGACGGCGTGCGTGGTGTCGCCAACGCGGATCTGACGGCCGAGCTGGCGCTCGGACTCTCCGTGGCGGCGGCGCACGTACTGGCCGAGGCGGGCACCTTTGAAGGCCATCGCCCGGTGGCGGTGGTCGGGCGTGACCCGCGCGCGTCCGGGGAGTTCCTGGAGGCCGCGGTGGTCGCGGGTCTCGCGAGCGCGGGCGTGGACGTCCTGCGCGTCGGTGTGCTGCCCACCCCCGCGGTGGCGCATCTCACCGGGGCGCTGGGCGCCGACCTCGGCGTGATGCTCTCCGCGAGCCACAACGCCATGCCCGACAACGGCATCAAGTTCTTCGCCCGCGGCGGCCACAAGCTCGCCGACGAGCTGGAGGACCGCATCGAGGCCGTGTACGAAGAGCACGGCACCGGCGCTCCCTGGCAGCGGCCCACCGGGGCCGGCGTCGGCCGGGTCAAGTCGTACGACCAAGGGCTCGACCAGTACATCGCGCACCTGCTCGGCGTGCTCCCCAACCGCCTCGACGGACTGAAGATCGTCCTCGACGAGGCGCACGGCGCCGCCGCCCGCGTCTCGCCCGAGGCGTTCACGCGCGCCGGTGCCGAGATCATCACCATCGGCGCGCAGCCCGACGGCCTGAACATCAACGACGGCTGCGGCTCGACCCACCTCGACCTCCTCAAGGCCGCCGTCGTCGAGCACGGCGCCGACCTCGGCATCGCGCACGACGGGGACGCGGACCGCTGCCTCGCCGTGGACCACACCGGCGCGGAGGTGGACGGCGACCAGATCCTCGCGGTGCTCGCCCTCGCCATGCGCGAGCACGGCACGCTGCGTCACGACACCGTTGTCGCCACCGTCATGTCGAACCTCGGCTTCAAGCTCGCCATGGAGGCCCAGGGCCTCTCCCTGGTGCAGACCGCCGTCGGCGACCGCTATGTCCTGGAGTCGATGAAGGAGCACGGCTTCGCCCTCGGCGGCGAGCAGTCCGGGCACGTGATCATCCTCGACCACGCGACGACCGGTGACGGCACGCTGACCGGCCTGCTCCTCGCGGCCCGCGTCGCCGAGACCGGGCGGACGCTCGCGGACCTCGCGAGCGTCATGGAGCGCCTGCCGCAGGTCCTCATCAACGTGCCCGACGTCGACAAGTCGCGGGTGAAGACCTCCGCCGAGCTGTCCGCGGCCGTCACCGACGCCGAGCGCGAGCTGGGCTCCACCGGCCGGGTGCTGCTGCGCCCCTCGGGGACCGAGCCGCTGGTGCGGGTCATGGTCGAGGCCGCCGACATCGAGCAGGCGCGGTCCGTCGCCGAGCGCCTCGCCGACGTGGTCAAGTCGGCGCTCGGCTAGCCGCTAGAGGCGCCGGGACTTCGCGGTACGTTCGCGCTGGCTCGCCCAGAGAGCCTTCTGGGCGAGGAGCGTGAGCGTACCGGCGAGGACGATGCCGAGGAGGTTCAGCAGAAGCTGCTCGGTGGAGCCCCACGCCTGCTTGTACTCGTTGTAGCTGAAGGCGACCGCCGCGTTCGCCGCCGCGGGGACCGTCGTCACGGAGATCGCCACTCCCACCAGGGCGCCCGACTTCGCCGAGGTGAGCGAGAGCGTGCCCGCCGCGCCCGCCAGGACCGCCACCACGAACGAGAACCAGTCCGGGCGGTAGATGAAGTTGGTGTTGGGCCGGTCCGCCTGCAGGGCCTCGTGGCTGAAGAGGTCCGTGGCGTCCATGAAGTAGCTGAACCCGACCGTCACCAGCATCGCCACCAGGAAGCCCACGAGCAGCGCGATCAGTGAGCGCAGGGCGAGCCGGGGAGCGCGCCGCACCAGGGCCGTGCAGAACCCGGCGAGCGGGCCGAACTCCGGTCCGACGGCCATCGCGCCCACGATCAGGATCGCGTTGTCCAGGACGACACCGCAGGCCGCGATCATCGTGGCGAGCGTGATGAACGCGATGTACGTGATCGAGAGCGTCGACTCCTCGTGGGTCGCGTCGGTCAGCTGCTCCCACAGGACCGCGTCCGAGCCCTCTCCCGGCGCGTCGTGCTCGGCCTTGTCGGCGCGCTCGGAGAGGGAGAGGTCGATGTTCTCGACCGCGATCGAACCGCACTTGTCGAGGTCCAGCGCGCGCAGGCCGCCGATCAGCTCGTCGCCCGCCTCCCGGGCGACATCGCACATGATGACGTCGCCCGTGGGGTTGCGGGCCGCGCCGGGGACCACGGCAAGGTGGGTGGTGCCGGTCGTCGCCTCGATCAGGCGCAGCACGTCGTCGGTCTTGTCCGCGGGGGAGATCAGGCGCAGGTGCAGCATGTGCGCAGGGTAGTCGGGTACGGGGGGCCGGGGGCCGGCGCCTCAGAGTTTGCGCAGGCTCAGGCGCTGGACCTTGTGGTCGGGGCCCTTGCGGACCACCAGGGTGGCGCGGCCGCGGGTGGGGGCCACGTTCTCCACCAGGTTCAGCTTGTTGATGGTGCGCCAGGTCGTACGGGCGTACTCCAGGGCCTCCTCCTCCGACACCTGCGTGTACTTGCGGAAGTACGAGGACGGGTTCTGGAAGGCCGTGGCGCGCAGCTTCTTGAAGCGGTTCAGGTACCAGCGCTCGATGTCCTCCGCGCGGGCGTCGACGTACACACTGAAGTCGAAGTAGTCCGCGAGGCCCACGCGGGTGCGGCCGTCCTTGCCGGGGAGCGCGGGCTGGAGGACGTTCAGGCCCTCGACGATGAGGATGTCGGGGCGGCGGACCGTGAGGCGCTTGCCCGGGACGATGTCGTAGATCAGGTGGGAGTAGACGGGGGCGGTGACCTCGGCCTTGCCCGCCTTGATGTCGGCCACGAAGCGGGTGAGGGCGCGGCGGTCGTACGACTCGGGGAAGCCCTTGCGGGACATCAGGCCGCGGGCCTCCAGCTCCTTGGTGGGCAGGAGGAACCCGTCGGTGGTCACCAGTTCTACGCGGGGGTGTTCGGGCCAGCGGGAGAGCAGGGCCTGGAGGAGGCGGGCGACGGTCGACTTGCCGACGGCGACGGAACCGGCGACCCCTATGACGAAGGGGGTTCCGGACTGGGAGCCCTTCTCGCCGAGGAAGGTGTTGAGCGCTCCGCGCAGGCCGTCGGTCGCGCCCACGTAGAGGTTCAGGAGGCGGGAGAGCGGGAGGTAGATGTCGCGGACCTCGTCCAGGTCGATGACGTCACCGAGGCCGCGCAGCTTCTCCACCTCCTCCGCCGTCAGGGGCAGCGGCGTCTTCTCCCGCAGAGCGCTCCACTCGGCGCGGGTCAGGTCGAGGTAGGGAGTCGCCTCCGGCTTGTGCCGGTGGGCGCTCCGCTGCGCCTTGTCTGGCGCGGAGACCGAAGAGATCACAGTCCATTGTTACGGCTGTTTGAACGGCTGGGGGGTGGGGGTGTGGTGGGGTGTGTCACGCTGGGCCGATGATTTTCGGGTGCTTTGTGGGGTGAGCCTGTGATTATTGGGGTCGGCATCGATGTCGCCGAGATCGAGCGGTTCGGGGCGGCGATGGCCCGGACGCCGGGGATGGCGGAACGGCTGTTCGTCGAGAGCG
>NZ_WMBF01000467.1:0-4950 GCF_019400875.1 Streptomyces anatolicus
GCGGGGGGTGGAGCAGAGAGCGGGCGGGCGTCGCCCATGTCTTCGCCTTCTGGGAGAGCCGTCCCTTCTACGACTCCTTCATGGCCCGCTCGCACGACCGCCTCGCGGCCGCACAGGGGGGTACCTACAAGGACCTCCAGGCCAAGCTGTTCGATCACCGTTTCGACGTGAAGACGGGGTTCGAGCCGCGCTTCACGGACGCCGACGTGGTGCGTGTCGCGCACTGCCGGGTCCGTGAAGCGAGGGTGGACCACTTCGCACTGATGCAGGAGAAGGTCTGGAATCCGGCGATGGCGGGGTCGCCCGGAATGGTGCGCGGTCTCTTCGGAGAGGCGCCTGGACACGAATTCCTCGTGCTCTCCATGTGGCAGTCCGCTGCCGAGCACGGCAAGTACCGTGCCGAACGGGTGGAACGTCTTTCGTTGCGTGCGCAGACGGACGCCGATGTCTCCGCTCTCGCCGGCGACATCGTGCAGTTGGAGCCGTCATGGACGGTGTGAGCGCTTTCTGCCGGGTGGCCGCTGTCACCGTCGGGTGAACGCTCCCGCGCGGAGGGCGGCGACGGCGGCCGCCGCCGACTGATCGGCGAGAGCTGTATCGATCGGCTCACGGGTGATGAACACCCGGAGAAACAGGGGTGCCGAGACGGCACGGACGAGCGCGGCCGAGTCGACGTCCGGGGCCGCCTCACCGCGCTCCACGGCGCGGGCGACGACTGCCTCGCAGCGGCTGAACCGCTCGGCGTAGAAGGCGTGAAGGGCTTCGGCTGCCCGCTCCGACTGGAAGGCCGCGGCGATGAAGGCGGTGGGCGCGGCGGCCGTCGCCTCGTCGGAGAAGGAGTCGACCACTTCCCGGGCGAGCTCGCGCAGGTCTCCCTCCAGGCTGCCGGTGTCCGGCGGAGTCCATGTGTCCTCGCCCGCCATGTCCAGGGCGTCCGCGACCATCCCTTCGAGACCGCCCCAGCGGCGGTACAGCGTGGTCTTGTGGACGCCCGAATGATCGGCCACGTATTCGACGGTGAGACCGGGATAGCCATGGTCGGCCAGGCCGCTCAGCACGGCGTCGCGGACGGCGGCGCGGGTGCGGGCGGTGCGGCCGCCGGGGCGGCGGGTGCCGGGGGCGGCGGCCGTAGCTGTCGCTGCTGGCTCCGCCTCGGCGGGCTTCGATGCCGCGTTTTGCGGTGACCCGGCACCTCGTCGGCTGCTCTGACCAGCGGCGACAGGTTTGTCGGCCATGATGCGACCCCTCTCAATTGCTACTTCTGTTGCGTTAGGCCTGACGTGTGTGTCACACTCATCGTAACGCGACTACCGTTGCGTTTGGCAGGTGTGGATATGGACCCGGGGGTGCCCTTGCCTACTCAGATCTCTCTGCATCGCGTGACCAAGGCGCGTGGCGAGCGGCTGCTGTTCGATGGTGTGTCCCTCGCGATCAGGCCGGGTGAGCGCATAGGCGTCGTGGGGGAGAACGGCGCGGGCAAGTCCACCTTGCTGCACCTGATGTCCGGCGACGAACAGCCCGATGAGGGGGAGATCGTGACCGTCGCCGGACAGGGGGTCGGGCTGCTCGCACAGACTCCCCAACTGCCCGCGGACCGCAGGGTCGAGGACGCGATCGATGCGGCGCTCGCCGAGCTGCGTTCCATGGAGCGACGGCTGCGCGACCTCGAGGCGAGCCTCGGTTCCGCCACCGGTCAGGCCCTAGGTGAGTACGGCGATCTGCTCACCGCCTTCGAGATGCGCGGCGGCTATGAGGCGGACGCGCGCGTGGACAAGGCGATGAACGGCCTGGGGCTCGGGCACATCGGCAAGGACAGGATCCTTGGCAGCCTGTCCGGCGGCGAACAGGCGCGGCTCGGCCTGGCCTGCCTCATCGCGGCCGCGCCGGAAGTCATGCTCCTGGACGAACCGACCAATCACCTGGACGAGGGGGCGCTCGACTGGCTGGAGAGTGCCCTGACGGCACACCGCGGCACTGTGGTCGCGGTCTCCCACGACCGGACCTTCCTGGAGCGGGTCGCCACCGCGATCCTCGAAGTGGACGCCGACCGCAGGACGGTGGTGCGGCACGGCGGCGGCTATCAGGGACTGCTCGCCGCACGGTCAGCCGCCCGCTCGCGCTGGGAGCAGGAGTACGCGCGCTGGTGCGAGGAGACGGACCGGCTCCAGGAGTTCATGGCGACCACCGCCCATGCCGTCGCCGGTGGGCGCGGCATGAAGGACAACAACAAGATGGCGTACGACCGAGCGGGCGGCCGCGTCCAGGCCTCCGTCGCGGGCCGCGTGCGCAACGCGCAGGAGCGGCTGCGCAGACTGCGCGAGCAGCCGGTCGCCAAACCGCCCGAGCCGCTGAGGTTCGCGGCGCACCCCGTGGCGGGCGCCGCCGAAGGTGCGCTGGTGACCCTGCGCGATGTGCGCGTGGGCGAGCGGCTCGCCGTGGACGAGCTGACGGTGTCGGCGGGCGAGCGGCTGCTGATCCACGGGGGTAACGGCGCGGGGAAGTCCACCTTGCTGCGCACCATGGCAGGCGTCCTGGAGCCTGACCACGGGACCGTCGTCCGCAGAGGGCGGACCGGCTATCTCCCCCAGGAGATACCGGTACGGCGCCCTGCCGAGCGAGTCCTCGAAGTGTTCGGCAAGGGCCTCGGCCTGACCGAGGAGGAGCAGACGGGACTGCTCCTGTCGTACGGCCTCTTCCGGGAGCGCGACCTGCACCTCCCCGTGGGGGTGCTCTCCGCCGGACAGCGCCGCAGGCTGGCCCTGGCGCGCCTGCTTACCCGCCCCGCGGACCTGCTACTCCTCGACGAGCCCGCCAACCACTTGGCGCTCGGCCTGGTCGAAGAGCTGGAGACGGCGCTCGACCAGTGGCCAGGAGCGCTGGTCGTCGTCTCGCACGACCGATCGCTGCGCCGGCGTTTCACGGGTCGAATACGCCGGATGGAGTCCGGACGGCTACCCGGCTGACCCGCCCGACTCCCAACCGATCTAGGGTTTCCGCATGGCACGCCCGCGGCGCATCATCCTGGTCCGGCACGGCGAGTCGGCGGGCAACGCCGACGACACCGTGTACGAGCGCGAGCCCGATCACGCTCTCGCACTCACCGAGACGGGGTGGGCCCAAGCGGCGGACGCGGGAAAACAGCTACGGGAAGTGCTCGGCCGAGAGCGGGTGAGCGTGTACGTCTCGCCGTACCGCCGCACGCACGAGACGCTCCAGGCCTTCCGGCTCGACCCCGAGCTGGTGCGGGTGCGCGAGGAGCCCAGGCTGCGCGAGCAGGACTGGGGCAACTGGCAGGACAGGGACGACGTACGTCTGCAGAAGGCGTACCGGGACGCGTACGGACACTTCTTCTACCGTTTCGCGCAGGGCGAGTCGGGAGCCGACGTCTACGACAGGGTGGGGGCCTTCCTGGAGAGCCTCTACCGGAGTTTCGAGGCCCCCGACCACCCGCCCAATGTCCTGCTCGTCACGCACGGACTCACCATGCGACTGTTCTGCATGCGCTGGTTCCACTGGTCGGTGGCCGAGTTCGAATCGCTCTCCAACCCGGGGAACGGCGAGATGAGGATGCTGGTGCTCGGTGAAGACGGCAAGTACGCACTGGACCGCCCGTTCGAACGCTGGCGCGAACCAGAGCCGTACGGCGTCACCGGATAGAGTGGCAGGGCGATGACCGCTGACTTCTCTCCCGACCGGCGCCTGGAGCGCGCTCTGGCCAGCCTGCGCGGACTGGCGGTGGGGGACGCGCTGGGCTCCCAGTTCTTCGTGCCCGCGCATTACCCACTGCTCAAGCACCGACAGCTGCCGGACGGCCCATGGCAGTGGACCGACGACACCGAGATGGCCTGCTCCGTGCTGACCGTGCTCGGCAAGCACCGGCGGATCGAGCAGGACGCGCTCGCCCAGTCCTTCGCCGAGCATCATGACTTCGACCGTGGTTACGGTCCCGCCGTGAACCGTTTGCTGAGGCAGGTCCGTGAGGGTGGGGACTGGCGTGAGCTGGCCTCCGCGCTCTTCAAGGGGCAGGGGTCCTGGGGCAACGGCGCCGCTATGCGCATCGCCCCGCTAGGCGCCTGGTACGCGGACGACCCGGAACAGGCGACGCACCAGGCGGAGATCTCGGCCTATCCCACGCATCAGCACCGGGAGGCCGTGGTCGGTGCCATGGCGGTGGCCGCGGCGGCGGCGCTGACGGCGGACCCCGCGGGGCCGCCCACGCCGAAGGCTCTTCTCGACGGGGTCATCGCCCTGGTGCCGCGCAGTGCGGTCGGGGCGGGGCTGCGCAGGGCGCGGGACATGCTCGACTACGGCGACGCGGCGACGGTCGCCGCGGTCCTGGGGTGCGGGCGCCGCACGACGGCCCATGACACTGTGCCGTTCGCGCTGTGGTCGGCCGCGCGTGGCCTCGGGGCGTATGAGAGGGCCATCTGGGAGACCGCCCAGGTGGGCGGCGACATGGACACGACCTGCGCCATCGTGGGAGGCGTCATCGCTGCCGGGGACGGCGGGGCGCCGCCCGCGGAGTGGCTGGAGCGAACCGAGAAGCTGCCGGACTGGGTGCCGGTCGGCAAGGTCTGATCCCGGCATGGCAGACAGGCCGGGCGATTCAACGTCACGGTCGTGCCACAGGGTGTCCGGGGCGGGAGCGGGCGACAGCGGCGGGGATACGCTGATGCGGTCCGCCAGTTGATCTTGACTTGCGTGCGTTGAACGAGATGCCGGTCCCGGCAGCGGCCCTGCGGCCATCCCTGTCCGCCGCGTGCCGCACGGAGAACCCGGCCGGGAGGGGGTCCCGTGTCCGACATATCAGCGAGCGGTGATGCGCCTGGTGGCGATGCGTCAGTCAGCGCTGACGGATCGGTCAGCGGCGAGGCCTCAGTCAGCGGCGAGGCATCAGCAGGCGGTGACGCGTCAGCCGAAGGCCGCCGGGCTGAGCCCCAGGTGGAGCCC
>NZ_WMBF01000468.1:0-4935 GCF_019400875.1 Streptomyces anatolicus
GTCGTGGGCCGGGACGCGGCCGGGCGTCAGGCGGTGGTGGCGCGGGCCTCGGCGATGAGGCGTCCCGCGACCTCCGCCGGGGTGGGCAGCGCGCGTGCCTCGGCCCGCAGGCGGCCCGCCGCGGCCCGGTGGGCGGGGTCGTCGAGCAGGGCGCGCACATCCGCGGCGAGCAGGGCGCCGGGGGCCGCCGTGTCCGGCATTCCGGCGACCTCGTTGAGCGGGCGGTGCCGGGCGGCCCCCGCGGCGGCGAGACGGGCGCCGGTGAGCATCTGTTCGGGGCGGGGGGAGAGGATGAGCTGCGGCACCCCGGCCTCGGTGGCCGTCATGGTGGTGCCGCCGCCGCCTTGGTGGACCACGGCGTCGCACCCGGGGAGCAGCAGGCGCAGCGGCACTCCGCTGACCGTGTGCACGCCGTCGGGCTGTGCGCCCAGCCGCTCGCGCTGGGCCTCGGTGACGGCGAGCAGCACCTCGGCGCCGCCCGATGTCAGTTCGTGGGCGGCGGCCAGCAGCGGGGGCGGCAGCGCGGGCCCGCCGGGCTTCAGCCGGTCGGCGGTGACCCCCCAGGTCAGACAGACGCGGGGCTTCCCGGACGGCGGCAGCAGGCTCTCCGGCGCACCGCCGGGGCCGTTGTAGGGGACGAACCGGGTCGGTACGCGGGTCACCGGCGAGGGCAGGGTGAGGCTCGGCGGGCAGGGGTCGACCCACAGTCCTGGCTCGGCGGGTTCGAGTCCGTACCGCTCGAACAGCGCGCGGTAGCCGTCCAAGTGGGGGCCGTCCAGGCCCGCCCGGTTGAGGCGCATGACCGCCGGGCTGCCCCACAGGTGGGCGACGGCGGGAACGCCGAGGTCGGCGGCGGCGAGCGTACCGGCGTAGGTGCCCGCGTCCTGCACGACCAGGTCGGGCCGCCAGGCGCGGGCGAAGCCGAGCAGATCGTCGGCCATCGCACCGGCGATCCGCAGCTGCTTCTCGCCGAGGGCCCGCAGGATGCCCTGCTGGGCCTCGCTCAGCTCGTCGGCGCGGGCGGCCCAGTCGTCGGGCCAGCGGCCCTGGGTGTGCCAGGCGGCGAGGCCCCCGGAGGTGGCGTGCCCGGCGATGTCGGGGTCGGGGCCGACCGGCACGGGGGTCAGCCCGGCGTCCGCCACGGCCCGCACGCACCCGGGCGGCACGGCGACCCTGACCTGGTGCCCGGCGGCCTGGAAGGCCCAGGCCAGCGGCACCATCGGATAGAGGTGGGAGGGGGCGGCCCAGGTGGTGAACAGGACGCGGGCACCGGCCGGTTCGGCCGTCGCGCCTGTCGTCCCCGGCGTCGCGGGGGTCGGCTCGGTCATGGGATCGGTTCCTTCGTACGGGGCGCGGGTCAGGCGGTGCAACGGCTGCCGGACCCGGTCCGGCAGCCGCCCGGAGCGCGGGTCCGGGGAGCCGGCCGTGGGGAGCGGAGCCGGTGCGGTGGCTGCCGGGCGCGGGCCCGGCGCGGCGGTCGCCGGATGCCGACTCGGTGCGGCGGCCGGGGAGTGGGGGGCGGTCAGCGGCCGCCGGAGACGGTCAAGGTTTCGCCCGTGATGTTTCCGTTGGCCGCGGAGCCCAGGAACAGGACGGCGGCGGCCACCTCCTCGGGCGTGGACAGACGGCCCGTCGGCGTCGCGCGCACCTCGCGGTCGCGGACCGGCTCCGGCAGGCCCTCCAGGACGCGGGGGGTCGCGGTCAGGCCCGGGGCGACCATGTTGACCAGGACGTTGTCGCGGCCCACGTCCCACATCAGGGAGCGGGCTAGCCCGTGCAGACCGGCCTTCGCGGTGCCGTAGAACTCCTGGCCCCGGTTGCCGCCGAGGGCGTTGTGCGAGGAGATCAGGACGACCCGGCCCCAGCCGCGGGCCCGCATGCCGGGGACCGCGCGCTGCACGGTCCGTACCGCGGGCACCAGGTTGTCGCCGAGGAAGGGCACCCAGTCCGTCTCGGGTACGTCCTCGAAGCGGGTGTCCGGCGCCCGCCGCACCCCCCAGCGGATGGCGCCGGCCACCAGGACGTCGAGGCCGCCCCAGCGCTCCTCGACCTGTGCCACCGCGCGGCCGGGCGACTCCGGGTCGGTCAGGTCGTACGCCACCGCGTACGCCCGGCCCGCCTCCGCGCCCAGCTCGTCGGCGAGCCGGCGGGCCCGCTCGGCCCCGCTGTGGTGGGCGACGGCCACCTTCGCCCCGGCGGCTGCGTAGGCGCGGGCCACCGCCTGGCCGATGCCGCCGGTGGCACCGGTCACCAGGACGGTACGGCCCGCCAGGCCGTAACCCTCGTACGCGGCAGGGGAATTCGTCATCCGCGGGCCTCCACGAACTCGCGTACGGAAGCGATCATGTAGTCGAGCATCTCGTCCGTCAGGCCGGGGTAGACGCCCACCCAGAAGGTCTGCTCGGTGACGATGTCGCTGTTGGCCAGGGAGCCCACCACGCGGTGCGGCTGGTCGATGTAGGCGGGGTGGCGGGTGAGGTTCCCGGCGAACAGGCGGCGCGTGCCGATACGCCGGTCCTCCAGGAAGGCCACCAACTCCGCGCGGGTGAAAGGCGCTTCGGGGTCCACGGTCAGCACGAAGCCGAACCAGCTCGGGTCCGAGCGCGGCGTGGCCCGCGGCAGCAGCAGCCACGGCACGTCCGCCAAACCCTCGCTCAGCCGCCGCCAGTTGCGGCGCCGCGCCTCGACGAACTCGTCCAGCTTCTCCAGCTGGGTCAGGCCGAGCGCGGCCTGGAGGTCGGTCGTCTTCAGGTTGTAACCGACGTGCGAGAAGATGTACTTGTGGTCGTAGCCCGCGGGCAGCGTGCCCATCTGGTAGTCGAACCGCTTCAGGCACTTGTTGCTCTCGCCCGGCTCGCACCAGCAGTCCCGGCCCCAGTCGCGCAGCGACTCCACGATGCGGGCGAGCGCCAGGTTCGCGGTGAGCACGCAGCCGCCCTCGCCCATGGTGAGGTGGTGGGCCGGGTAGAAGCTGACGGTCGTCAGGTCGCCGAAGGTGCCGGTGAGCTGTCCGTCGTACGTCGAGCCCACCGCGTCGCAGTTGTCCTCGATGAGGAACAGGTCGTGGTCCTCGGCCAGTTGGGCGATCTCGGCGACCTCGAAGGGGTTGCCGAGCGCGTGCGCGATCATGATGGCGCGGGTCCTGGGGCCGATCGCCGCCGCCACCCTGTCGGCCGTCGCGTTGTACGTGCCGAGGTCGACGTCGACGAAGACCGGGACGAGACCGTTCTGCAGGATCGGGTTGACCGTCGTCGGGAAGCCCGCCGCGACGGTGATCACCTCGTCGCCGGGGCGCAGCCGCCGGTCCTCCAGCTGCGGCGAGGTCAGCGCGGTCATCGCCAGGAGGTTCGCCGACGAACCGGAGTTCGTCAGATGCGCCTTGCGCCGCCCCATCCTGCGGGCGAACCGCGACTCGAACCGGCGCGAGCTGGAGCCCGCCGCGATGCGCATGTCCAGGGCGGCCTCCACCAGGGCCACCCGGTCGGCCTCGTCGAGCACCGCCCCGGACGGCCAGATCTCCGTGACGCCCGGGACGAAGCCGCGGCCGTCCTCCCGCTCCAGGTGGTACTTGCGTACCTCGTCCAGTATCAGCGCCTTGTGGTCGCTCATCTCTCCCCCTCGTGCCTCTCGGCTCTCTCCGTCACGTCCGCCGCCTCTCGGCCCGCCGTGTCCTGGCTCTTTCGCCGGTTCGCCGCGCCGTGCCCGACACTGCCCTCACGCACTCGAACCGCCCTGGACAGCCGGTCGTACGCCGCCCCGCGCGGCCAGCCGCTCCAGGTGTGGCAGCACGTCGGCGGGGGAGGGGGTGCGGGCCATCTCCTCGCCGAGGCGCCGCGCGCCCGCGCCGAACTCCGGCTCGTCGAGCAGGCGGCGCACGGCGTCGGCGATCCGTCCCGCGCCGTCCTGGCCTTCGGCGCCAGAGCCTTCGGTGCCGGGGGCTTCGGTGTCCGGCAGGTGGAGTCCGGCGCCCGTCGCGGCGATCCGCTCGCCGTGCTCGGCCGTCCACGGCGTCTGCGGCAGGACCAGCTGGGGCAGCCCGGCGGCGATCGCGGTCAGGCCGGTGCCGGTGCCGCCGTGGTGGACCACGGCGTCGCAGGTGTCCAGGAAGAGGCTGATCGGCGCGGGGTCCACGAGGCGTACGGACGGCGGCACCACGAGCCCTTCGCGGTACTGGCGCTCCACGGTCGCGACCGTCTCCACCCCCTCCAGGGAGCCGAGCGCCGCCAGGATGCCGGTGAGCACGTGGGGGCCCTCAAGGGCGAGCGTGCGCAGCCCGAGCGAGAGACAGACGCGGCGCTCCGCGCGCCGGTCGGCGGCCCAGGCGGGCACCGTGCCCGCGCCGTTGCTCGGCACGAACCGCAGCGGCAGGCCGGGCGCCGCGTCCGGGTCCTGGAGGCCCGGCGGGCACGGGTCGAGCACCAGCGTGGGTGCGGGCAGGCCGTCGGCGAGCCCGTACCGGGCGCAGATTTCCGCGAGGGCGTCGCGGACCCGCCCGAAGCTGCGCGTACTGAAGGAGTCGACGCCCCAGCGGTGGTGCACGACGGGAATGTCCAGGACGCCGCCGACGAGCAGGGAGGCGTGTTCGAGGGGGTCGGCGACGATGAGGTCAGGGCGCCAGGAGCGGGCGAGTTCGAGGGCGGGCCCGGTCACCGACTCCAGCCGCCCGCGCCAGCGCTCGGCGAGCGAGTCCCAGGGCGGTTCCTGACGTGAGCCGCCCGCGCCGCCCGCGTCCGGCCGCCCCGCCGCCCGCACCGCGAGCCGCTTGCGCACCTCCTGCTCCTCGGTGCCGAGGACGGCCATGGAGAGCCCGCCCGCCGTGGCGACACCCTCCAGATCCGGCTGCCCGCCGAGCAGCACCTGATGCCCGGCCCCGCGCAGCGCCCAGACGAGGGGCAGCAGGGGGGTGAGGTGACTGGGGACGGGCGTGGCAAGCAC
>NZ_WMBF01000046.1:0-23022 GCF_019400875.1 Streptomyces anatolicus
GCCCCGCACTCCGTCCCCGTCACCACCCTCTGGTACGTGGACGGCGCCGACTACTTCGGCCGCGTCGCCATCCGCCACACCATCGCCACCCGCTTCCTGCGCGAGTACGGCGGCCACATCGGCTACGACGTGCGCCCCACCGCCCGCCGCCGAGGCCACGCCACCGAGATCCTGCGCGCCTGCCTGCCGTACGCGGCCGAACTGGGCCTGGAATCCGTCCTGGTGACCTGCGACACCGACAACACCGGCTCGCGCAAGGTCATCGAGGCGTCGGGCGGCGCCTTCGAGGACGAGCGGGGCGGAAAACTGCGGTACTGGATCCGAACCGGACTCCCAAGCGTCTAGGACGACATGGACCTGGAAAAACGACCTCCCCACGAGGCTGCCAAGCAGCCCCCGCCGGGGCAGGCCGACCGTCACACTCCGCAGGCCGAGGGCTGTCTCGCCGTCGCGATCCGGCTGCCCGTGCGGATCGTGGTGCTGGTGCTCGTGGTGCCGGTGCGCCTGGCGTGGGACGCGCTCGCCGTCTGCGGACGCTTCCTGTACTTCAGGGGTCTGCGGCCGGTCGGGCGCGGCATCGGCGCGGTCCTGACGTGGCTGTTCAAGGCGGTGTTCGTCTGGCCGTGGGTGGGTCTTTGGCGGTACGTGGTCGTGCCGGTGGGCATGGGGCTCGCGTGGCTGGGGCGCGTGCTGGTCGTGTGGCTGTACCGGGCGGTGCTGACCCCGGTCGGGCACGGGCTCGCCTGGCTGGCGCGGGGGATCGGCCGGGGCTTCGCGGCGCTGGCGCTCGGCATCGGCGCGGGCTGCGCGTGGCTGTGGCGCCACCTCGTCGCGATCCCGGCGGCGTGGCTGTACGCGTCCGTCCTCACCCCGATCGGACACGGCATCGCCTGGCTGGCGCGGGCGCTCGGCGCCGGGGCCGCGGCGGCCGGACGGGGCATCGGCGCGGTCCTGACGTGGCTGTTCAAGGCGGTCTTCGTCTGGCCGTGGGTGGGTCTTTGGCGGTACGTGGTCGTGCCGGTCGGCGCCGGGCTCGCGTGGCTGGGCCGTGTGCTGATCGTGGTGCCGTCCGTGTGGCTGTACCGAGCGGTGCTGACCCCGATCGGGCACGGCATCGCGTGGCTCGCGCGCGGGATCGGCGCGGGCATCTCCTGGCTGGCGCGCGGCACTTGGACCGTCGTATCGACCCTGTTCCGCTGGATCTTCGTCGCGCCCGTCGTCGCCGTCTGGCGCTGGCTGCTCGCGCCCATCGGGCGGGCCGTCGCCGTCGTCGCCCGCGAGATCGGCGACGCACTCGGGCACGCCTGGCGCGTCGCCGGGCACATCTCCCTCGTCATCGGCCGCTTCCTCGCCAAACTCCTTCGGTGGATCTTCGTGGAGCCGGTGCGGTGGGTCTACCGGACCGTTCTCACGCCCGTCGGACACCTGGTCCGCGACGCCGTGTGGCGCCCCGCCGCCAGGGCCGTCAGGGAGGTCCGCCGCGCCACCCGGCAGGCCCTCACCTCCGCACGCGAGAGCGTGCGACAGGCGCGGGCGGACGTGCGACGCATGCTGTTCGGGGCACCCAGCCGGCCGGCGCCGGTGCCGGTGCCGGTGGGGGCGACAGCGGGGGAGCCCGTGCCCGTACCAGTGGCCCGGGGGGAACTCGACACGCGCGGGGCACGTACTCTAGGTAGCAGTACGACCGCTCTCACGAAGGACTGAACGACACTGGGCAAGCGACAGCCCGAAGGCCCGCCGCCCGCACCCGCGGTGCAGCGCATCCGCCTGCGCTACACCAAGCGCGGCCGCCTCCGGTTCACCAGCCACCGTGACTTCCAGCGCGCCTTCGAGCGTGCGCTGCGCCGCGCCGATGTGCCCATGGCGTACTCGGCGGGGTTCACCCCGCACCCCAAGGTGTCGTACGCCAATGCCGCACCCACCGGCACGGGCAGTGAGGCCGAGTACCTGGAGATCGCGCTCACCGCGCCGCGCGACCCCGACCAGCTGCGCGAGCTGCTGAACGAGTCGCTGCCGGACGGTCTGGACATCACCGACGCCGTCGAGTCCCGCACCTCGGGCCTCGCCGACCGGCTGACCGCGTCCGTCTGGGAGCTGCGCCTCGACGGCGTGGAGCCCGCGCGGGCACAGCAGGCGGCGGAGCTGTTCCGCGCCGCCGAGAAGGTCGAGGTGCAGCGCCGCACGAAGAGCGGCATGCGCACCTTCGACGCGCGCGAGGCCGTCGTGAGCCTGGAAGCGGTCACCGATGGTGAGGCGGCCACGCGCGACACTGATAGGCCGAGCGACAAGCCCTGTGCGATACTGCGGCTGGTTGTTCGGCACGTGACACCTGCCGTACGACCTGACGACGTCCTGTCCGGTCTCCGAGCCGTGGCCGACCTGGCGCCGCCGGTCCCCGCAGCGGTGACCAGGCTGGCGCAGGGGCTTTTCGATGAAGAGACCGGCACGGTGACCGACCCGCTCGCGCCCGACCGCGAGGCAGTCACGGCCGCCCCACCCACGGCCGCCGTATCTGCCGCCGCGAAGGCGCCGGCGCCGGAAGGCCCCCGCTGAGGGACGTACGTCGAAGCGCAGCCCTTGTACTCGGGAGCCACCTGGGTCGGGCAGCGCACTGACCGAGACTTTCGCCAGGCCGTCCGCATTTGGGCGTACGGAACCGGCGAGACAAGACATAGAGAGCTCCCGTGCGGCGCCCACGCCCCCGGATGGCGGCCCCGCGCATCTAGCGCGAGCCGCGGACATCACGGACAAGGCGCGGCGCCCGGGAGCGTGACGGGAGAACCGCCCGCATGCTTGAGCCGACCGAACCCACTGAGGGCTCGCAGAACAACACCCCCAGCGACACTCTGCCGCCGCGCCGCAGGCGCCGCGCCGCGTCGCGTCCCGCGGGACCGCCCGCGGGCACCACGGAGGCCACGGCCCCGGCCATACCGGCCACCCCCGCCGCCGAGGAGATCACCGGGGACGTCGCTGCGGACGCCCCGGAGACCGAGGAGGCAGCTCCCGCGCCGCGTGCACGTCGCCGTGCGAGCCGTCGCGCTTCCGCCCCCGCCGGTGCGCCGCAGGCCGCCGAGGTGACGGAGGCCGCTGAGGCTCCCGCGCCCGCCGCTGAGCCTGAGGAGGCCGAGGAGGCTGCTCCGGCGCCGCGTGCTCGTCGTCGGGCGAGCCGTCGTGCGTCGGCCCCTGCTGGTGCGCCGCAGGGTGCTGAGGTGGCTGAGGCTGTGACGGCCGCCGCTGAGGTCGCCGTGCCCGCCGAGGCTCCCGCGCCTGCCGCTGAGGCTGAGGAGGCCGAGGAGGCTGCTCCGGCGCCGCGTGCTCGTCGTCGGGCGAGCCGTCGTGCGTCTGCGCCTGCTGGTGCGCCGCAGGGTGCTGAGGTGGCCGAGGCCGTGACGGCTGCCGCTGAGGTCGCCGTGCCCGCCGAGGCTCCCGCGCCTGCTGTTGAGGCTGAGGAGTCGGAGGAGGCTGCTCCGGCGCCGCGTGCTCGTCGTCGGGCGAGCCGTCGTGCGTCTGCGCCTGCTGGTGCGCCGCAGGGTGCTGAGGTGGCTGAGGCTGTGACGGCTGCCGCTGAGGTCGCTGTGCCTGCGGAGGCTTCCGCGCCTGCTGTTGAGGCTGAGGAGTCGGAGGAGGCTGCTCCGGCGCCGCGCGCTCGTCGCCGGGCGAGCCGTCGCGCTTCCGCCCCCGCCGGTGCCCCGCAGGTCGCCGAGCAGGCCGACAAGGCCGACAACGCCGACGAGCAGACCGAGGCCAAGGCGCCCGCGCGCTCCGCGCAGCCCGCGCCGGTCGAGGAAGCCGAGCCCGTGGAGGACGATGCCCCCCGTGGTCGTCGCCGCCGCGCCACCCGTAAGACCGCCGCCGTGGGATTCTCCGCGCCCGCCGGTCACAAGGCCCGCAAGGCACAGGCCGCCGACGCCTCCGGTGAGGGCAACGGCCGCAAGCCCGCGCGTCCCGCCGTCGCTGTCTTCCAGGCGCCGGTGTTCGCCGCGCCGATGTTCCAGACCCCGGAGAGCGCCGCGGCGGCGGCCGCCGCCGCGGCCGCCGAGGAGCCCGTCGTCGAGGAGTCCGCCGCCCCCGTGGTGGAGGAGGAGACGGCCCCGCGCCGTCGCCGCCGCCGTCGGGCCGCGGAGGAGCAGCCCGCCGCCGAGGAGCGGGAGCCCGTCAAGGCCGTCGAGCAGCAGCCCGCCGAAGAGGCCGACGACACCGAGGCCGAGCAGGCCGACACCGATGACGACGCGGAGGAGTCCGGCGAGCGCCAGGGCCGTCGGCGCCGTCGCGGTGGCCGCCGCCGTCGCCGCGGTGACCTGGCCGACCAGGACGGCGAGCAGCACGACGCCGGGGCCGAGTCCGACGACGACACCGCCGCCGAGCAGGCCGAGCAGGACGCCGAGGACACCGCGGAGCAGACCGCCGAGGACGCCGAGGACGCCGACGACAGCGCGGACGAGTCGGCCGCGGACAACGGCGGCTCCGGTTCGAGCAGCAGCCGTCGCCGTCGTCGCCGCCGCCGTCGCGCCGGTGACTCCCCCGAGGGCGAGCCGGGCGACAGCGACCCCGAGCGCACGGTCGTCAAGGTCCGCGAGCCGCGCGAGCGGCGTGCGAAGGACCCGGAGCGCGAGCTGGGCACCGGTGCCGACGAGGTCCAGTCCATCAAGGGCTCGACCCGTCTCGAGGCCAAGAAGCAGCGCCGCCGCGAGGGCCGCGAGCAGGGCCGCCGCCGCGTGCCGATCATCACCGAGGCGGAGTTCCTGGCGCGCCGCGAGGCCGTCGAGCGCGTGATGGTCGTACGCCAGAACGGCGAGCGCACCCAGATCGGCGTCCTTGAGGACAACGTGCTCGTCGAGCACTACGTCAACAAGGAGCAGGCCACCAGCTACGTCGGCAACGTCTACCTGGGCAAGGTCCAGAACGTGCTGCCGTCCATGGAGGCCGCGTTCATCGACATCGGCAAGGGCCGCAACGCGGTCCTGTACGCCGGTGAGGTCAACTTCGAAGCGCTCGGCATGGCCAACGGCCCGCGCCGCATCGAGTCGGCCCTCAAGTCCGGCCAGTCGGTCCTCGTGCAGGTCACGAAGGACCCGATCGGCCACAAGGGCGCCCGCCTCACCAGCCAGGTCTCGCTGCCCGGCCGCTATCTGGTCTACGTCCCCGAGGGGTCGATGACCGGCATCAGCCGCAAGCTGCCCGACACCGAGCGCGCGCGTCTGAAGACCATCCTCAAGAAGATCGTCCCCGAGGACGCGGGCGTCATCGTGCGCACCGCCGCCGAGGGCGCGAGCGAGGACGAGCTGCGCCGCGACGTCGAGCGTCTGCAGGGGCAGTGGGAGGAGATCCAGAAGAAGTCGAAGGCGGCCTCCACGAGCGCGCCCGGCCTGCTGTACGGCGAGCCGGACATGACCGTCCGCGTGGTCCGCGACATCTTCAACGAGGACTTCTCCAAGGTCATCGTCAGCGGCGACGACGCGTGGCAGACCATTCACGGATACGTCTCCCACGTCGCGCCCGACCTGGCCGACCGCCTCTCGCGGTGGACGTCCGAGGTCGACGTCTTCGCGACGTACCGGATCGACGAGCAGCTCGCGAAGGCCCTGGACCGCAAGGTCTGGCTGCCGAGCGGCGGCTCGCTGGTGATCGACAAGACCGAGGCGATGATCGTCGTCGACGTCAACACCGGCAAGTTCACCGGTCAGGGCGGCAACCTCGAAGAGACCGTGACGAGGAACAACCTCGAAGCGGCCGAGGAGATCGTGCGCCAGCTGCGCCTGCGCGACCTGGGCGGCATCGTCGTCATCGACTTCATCGACATGGTCCTGGAGTCCAACCGCGACCTGGTCCTGCGCCGCCTGCTCGAATGCCTCGGTCGGGACCGTACGAAGCACCAGGTCGCCGAGGTCACCTCGCTCGGCCTGGTCCAGATGACGCGCAAGCGTGTCGGCCAGGGGCTCCTTGAGTCCTTCTCCGAGACCTGCGTGCACTGCAACGGCCGTGGCGTCATCGTGCACATGGAGCAGCCGACCTCCGCCGGTGGCGGCGGCGGCAAGCGCAAGAAGCGCGGCCGGGCCGGCGCGGACCACGAGCACACCCACGAGCACGAGGCCGACGTCGTCGACGCCGAGGTGATCGAGACCGAGTCCGAGGACGAGGTCGCGGCGGAGGTCGCCGCTCCGGTGGCGCTGCCCGAGCCGGAGTTCGTGCCCGACGAGGAGCTGTACAGCAGCGCGGCCGAGGCCGAGGCAGCCGCTTCGCGCGGTGGCCGCTCCCGGCGCAGGGCGACGCGGCGGGCCTCGGCCCCCGCGGGTGCCCCGCGCGCGGAGGCCCTTCCTGACGAGGCCCCTGAGGCGCCGGAGGCTCCGAAGGCGGAGCCTTCGAGGCGGTCGGGCAAGCGGGCCAAGGCGGCCGAGAGGGCCGCCGAGAAGGCCGCGAAGGCCGAGGCGGAGGCCGCCGAGAAGGCTGAGGTCCCGGTCGTCGAGTCCGACGTCGCCCGCACCGCGGCCCCGGCCGCCGAGGACCCGATGGTCGGCACCCCGGAGGCCGTCGAGGCGGCTCACGAGGCGCACGAGGCCCATGAGGCGCAGGCCGAGGCTCCTGTGAAGGACGCTGAGGACGCCGCGCCGAAGGGACGTACGCGCCGCCGTGCCGTCCGCAAGGCGACGTCGCCCGCCGGTTCGCCGAAGACCGCGCAGAGCGCCGAGCCCGAGGCCGCCGAGGTCGTCGTGGCCGCGGCGCCCAAGGCCGAGCCCGCCGCGGAGCCGGTGGCCGAGCCCGTGGCCGAGGCGCCCGTCGCCGACGCCGCACCGGCCCGTCCGCGCCGCCGTGCGGTGCGCAAGGCCACCGCGCCGACCGCGTCCGAGGAGGCGGCCGTCGTGGTCGTCCCTTCGGCGGAGAAGGCGGCGCCGGTCAAGGCCGAGCCCGTCAAGGCCGAGCCGGAGCAGCCCGCGGCCGAGGCCGAGGCCCCCGCCGAGGAAGCGGCTCCGGCCAAGAAGACGGCGCGTAAGGCCGCCAAGAAGGCGCCTGCCAAGAAGGCGGCGGCGAAGAAGACCGTGGCCAAGAAGACGGCCGCGAAGAAGACGACGGCCAAGAAGGCGTCGAAGACGACGGCGAAGAAGGCCGCGGCGGCGGAGCAGACGCCGTCCGGCGTCTCGGCCGACGCCTCCAGCGAGGGCTGACCCCTTCGCGACCCGGTGCCCCCCTGTTCGGCCGTGCGGCCTGAGCAGGGGGGCACCGGCGTGTCCGGGAAACGGCACCACACTGCTCGAAAGCGTGAAGCGGCCACCTCGCCTTTGAGCACAAGAGCAACACCTGTAAAACTCATGCGGTCTGACGGTTGAACAGAGACGTGAGCGCGCGTGTGGGGAGACGGCGCGCCCGTGTCAGGGAGGGATGACAGATGGCGCACACGCGCCTGCGAGGCACGGGACGGCACCGTGCGGTGAAGCCGGTCAAGGGCGGACGCCAGGCCGTGGCGCTGGCCACGGTGCTGTCGGCGGCGGGGATCCACGCCGCGGGGTCGGTGGGTGCCGCCTCCGCGGACACGACGCCGACGCCCACCTGGACCGAGGGCCCGATCTTCAACGACCCGAAGGGCAACGTTGACCAGCAGCACGCGATCCGCACCCGGCTGATCGAACTGACGAACGCAGCGGTGCCGGGTTCGACGATCAAGGTCGCGGTCTACCACGTATGGGAGGGCCCGATCGTCGACGCGCTCGTCGCCGCCAAGAGGCGCGGGGTGCACGTCCAGGTCCTGCTCGACGAGACCAGCAAGAGCGACCGGCCCACCAACGCGTCGTACGCACGCCTCATGCAGGCGCTCGGCACGAGCAAGACCAGGCCGTCCTTCGTGACGCTCTGCCCGACCGGCAAGTCGTGCCTCGGCGACCCGCGGTACGGCAAGTCGATCATGCACAACAAGTTCTGGCTGTTCTCGGAGGTCAAGGGCGCCAGGGACGTCGTCGTGCAGACCACGTCGAACTCGACGCCCTCCGCCCACACCAAATTCTTCAACGACGCGCTGCTGCTCCCGAACAACCCCGCCATGTACGACGCGTACGCCGACTACTTCACGGACATGCTCGGCAAGCAGTGGCAGGGCTGGGACTACCGCACGGTCAGCAGCGGCCGCTACAAGGCGTACTTCTTCCCGCGCAACGGCACGGTCAACGAGACCGACACCATGTACTCGGTCATGAACAACATCCGGTGCACCTACCGGGACTCGGCGGGCGTGACGCAGCGCACCAAGGTCCGCGCCGCCATCTTCAAGATCACGCGTAAGCAGATCGCCGACAAGCTGGTCTCCCTGAAGAAGGCCGGCTGCGACGTCAGCATCCTGTACGCCGAGACGGACAGCGCCAAGAGCCAGGGCGGCACCCCCGGCACCTGGGAGCAGCTCCACACGCCCGGCGGCCCCTCCGTGCGCTGCTACAACGACGACAGGGACCCGCTGAACCCCGGCGCCAAGCTGATCACGCCCTACATCATCCACTCGAAGTACCTGCTCATCGACGGCATGTACGACGGGCAGCGGAACAAGGTCTCCTTCACCGGCTCGCAGAACTACACGGCGCCCGCGCTGCGCGAGAACGACGAGGCGATCGTCAAGGTCGACGACGACTCGGTGCACGACACCTACCGCTCGCACTTCCTCCGCACGGGGGCCGTGGCCTGGCCGGGCACCGCCGACAAGACGGACCTGTGCAAGGGCGTCAAGCCGCTGCCGCCGGACGGTGAGAAGCCGACCACGTGAGCGGGGGCCGGGGCCCGGTTTGACCCTTCAGGGCGGGCCCCGTAACCTTGACCGTCGGCGTGTTCCTATGCACGCCCGCCCCCTGTAAACCCTTTTCCTCCTGAACCGCGGGCACTGCTTCCGGGTCGGGAGAGGCCGCCTGCTTTCGCGGGTGGCTGGACTGCGGGGGTCCCGTTCCGAGCGAGAGAGAGATCCGCGTGTACGCCATCGTGCGCAGCGGTGGTCGCCAGCACAAGGTTGCTGTCGACGACATCGTTGAGGTTGACAAGATTCCCACGGCCAAGGTTGGCGACACGGTCGAGCTCTCGACCCTGCTCGTCGTCGACGGCGACTCCGTGACCAGCGACCCGTGGGTGCTGGCCGGTATCAAGGTCACCGCCGAGGTCGTGGACCACCACAAGGGTGCCAAGATCGACATCCTTCGGTACAAGAACAAGACCGGCTACCGCCGTCGCCAGGGTCACCGCCAGCAGTACACGGCGATCAAGGTCACCGGTATCCCCACGGCTGCGAAGTAAGGGACTGAGACAAGATGGCACACAAGAAGGGCGCATCGTCCACTCGGAACGGTCGCGACTCCAATGCTCAGCGGCTCGGCGTGAAGCGCTTCGGCGGTCAGGTCGTCAACGCCGGTGAGATCCTGGTCCGCCAGCGCGGCACCCACTTCCACCCGGGCTCCGGCGTCGGCCGTGGCAAGGACGACACGCTGTTCGCGCTCGACGCCGGTGCGGTGGAGTTCGGTACCCACCGTGGCCGCAAGGTCGTGAACATCGTTCCGGTCGCCTGATCGGTTCTTTTCGCGAGGCGGACCTCACTTCCCCGGCGGGGAAGCGGGTCCGCCTTTCGCGTGTTACGCAAGAGACATCCCTGCACGTTCGTTTCTGGAGGCACTGAACCATGACCACCTTCGTGGACCGCGTCGAGCTGCATGTCGCCGCGGGTAGCGGGGGCCACGGCTGTGCCTCCGTTCACCGTGAGAAGTTCAAGCCGCTCGGCGGCCCGGACGGCGGCAACGGCGGCCGTGGCGGTGACGTGATCCTGGTCGTCGACCAGGACGTCACCACCCTGCTCGACTACCACCACAGCCCGCACCGCAAGGCCACCAACGGCCAGCCCGGCGCCGGTGACAACCGCTCCGGCAAGGACGGCCAGGACCTGGTCCTTCCGGTCCCCGACGGCACGGTCGTCATGGACCGCGAGGGCAACGTCCTCGCCGACATGGTCGGCCAGGGCACCACCTTCATCGCGGGCCAGGGCGGCCGCGGCGGCCTCGGCAACGCGGCGCTCGCCTCCGCCCGGCGCAAGGCCCCCGGCTTCGCGCTGCTCGGTGTGCCCGGCGAGGAGCGGGATCTCGTCCTCGAGCTGAAGACCGTCGCCGACGTCGCCCTCGTGGGCTACCCGAGCGCGGGCAAGTCCTCGCTGATCTCCGTGCTGAGCGCGGCGAAGCCGAAGATCGCGGACTATCCGTTCACGACGCTCGTCCCGAACCTCGGCGTGGTCACGGCGGGCTCGACCGTCTACACCGTCGCCGATGTGCCCGGCCTCATCCCGGGCGCCAGCGAGGGCCGCGGCCTCGGCCTGGAGTTCCTGCGGCACGTCGAGCGGTGCAGCGTGCTCGTGCACGTACTCGACACGGCGACTCTGGAGTCCGACCGCGACCCCGTCTCCGACCTCGACGTCATCGAGAAGGAGCTGCGGCTGTACGGCGCGGGCCTGGAGAACCGTCCCCGCATCGTCGTTCTCAACAAGATCGACGTGCCCGACGGCCAGGACCTCGCCGAGATGGTCAGGCCCGACCTGGAGGCGCGCGGCTACCGCGTCTTCGAGGTGTCGGCCGTCGCGCACAAGGGCCTCAAGGAGTTGTCCTTCGGCCTTGCCGAGCTGGTCGCCGCCGCGCGTGCCGCGAAGCCGAAGGAGGAGGCGACCCGTATCGTCATCCGCCCCAAGGCCGTGGACGACAGCGGCTTCACCGTCACCCGCGAGGACGACGGCATCTACCGCGTGCGCGGCGAGAAGCCGGAGCGCTGGATCCGGCAGACCGACTTCAACAACGACGAGGCCGTCGGCTACCTCGCGGACCGTCTCAGCCGCCTCGGCGTCGAGGACCAGCTGATGAAGGCCGGTGCCCGCGCGGGCGACGGCGTCGCCATCGGTCCCGAGGAGAACGCGGTCGTCTTCGACTGGGAGCCGACGATGATGGCCGGCGCGGAGATGCTGGGCCGTCGTGGCGAGGACCACCGTCTCGAGGCGCCCCGGCCGGCCGCGCAGCGGCGCAAGGACCGTGAGGCGGAGCGGGATGAGGCGCAGCGGGCTTACGACGACTTCGAGCCGTTCTAGGCGGGGGCGCCCTGGGCGGCTCCGGGGTGCTGCCCTCTTAGGTGGCGCCCCGCGCCGGGGGCTGTGCCCACCCGTTCCGCCCTGCGGAACGATTGCCCACAGCAGGAAAAGGGGCCTCGGAGCTTTTGCTCCGGGGCCCCTTCCGCATGCTTCAGGGGGTTACGCGGTGACCGAGTCCTCCGCGCCGTTCGACTCCGACGGGTCCTGGGCCGTTTCCTCCGCTGCCTCTTCCGCTACGCGCTGGCCGGGGATCTCCGCGTCGATGCGGGAGGCCATGCGGGCGCGGCGGGCGTCGGCCTTGGCGCACAGGGCGAGCGCCGCGGCGTTGAAGCGGGCCAGGGAAGGCGGGTCCGAGGGGCCCAGGAGGTGTTCCTTCAGCTCGGCGCGGGCCTCCGCGTGGGAGTCCAGCTCCGGGGCGCGTACGGCCTTCAGAAGGGCCGCCACGCCGTCCGCCTCGGGGGTCAGGATCGTCGCCGCGGAGACCGTGGGGAAGCTCGCGCGGAACTCCGCCTCGGACATGCCGGCCGTGTTGGCGACGGCGTACGGCTTCTCGCTGCTCAGCCAGTCGGAGACGACCGAGGAGACATCGCTGATCAGCAGGTCCGCCTGGTTGAAGCAGGAGAAGATCGCCGGGCGCGGGCCCGTGACGATCTGGTGCTCCCACTCGGGGAACGACGCCCAGAACGCGGCCTCCCAGGCGGCCATCGCCTCGGCCACGGCGGCCTGCTGACCGCCGTCGGGGGAGCCCTGGAGCATCATCCGCTCCTGTTCGTCCGCGCTCTTGCGGAACTTCCGCGCGGTCAGCTCGTCCAGGGCCGCGGTGCGGCGCTCCAGCTCGGCCGCCGCCTCGGGGCCGGGGCGCGCGCCGGAGCGCTTGGCGTTGGCCGCGAGGATCATCGCCTTGATGCGTTCGTTGGCGGCGCCCGCGCGCGGGTCCTGCGAGCCGGTCATCGGGTGCGGCTTGTAGAGCAGGCGCACGCCCGGGTCGGCGAGCAGCTCGCGGACGATGTTCTCACCGGCGAGGACGACCGAGGTGTTGCCCGGGTTGCCGTCCCAGCCCTCCCAGGTGGGGGCGTACAGAACGGTCGTGTACGGGCCGGTGGGCGCGCCCGTGAACGGCAGGATGGGGGAGAGCTGGGGTCGGCCCACCTCCACGACGTCCTTGTCGTCGACGCCGATGTCCGCGAGCTGGTAGCGGTCGCGGGCCGCGGGACCGGCGACCCACACCTCGTCGTAGGCCTTCGCGTACGGGTTGCAGGAGGACAGCTTGTCGCTCTCGCCGTGGTTGATGAAGGCGTGCTTGATCGTCGGGATGCGCAGGACCTGCGAGGTCTTCGCCGCGTTCGCCGGGTGCAGCAGCATCTTCAGCGTCGACGTCTCCAGGGAGAACATCGTCGCCACCTTCGGGAAGCAGATGATCGGGACGTCCGTGGCGTCGATCTTCTGCACCATGAACCGCTCGCGCAGCACGATCAGCGGCCTGCCGTCGAGCTGGGAGAGCGTGGAGAGCCACATGTTCGCCTGGTACGCGGACGTGGTGCCGCCCGAGAAGTACATGCCGACGGTCGGCTTGTACTCGGCCAGCCACTGGTCGAGCCACTCCAGGACCCGCTCGTCGTTCTTCGCCCGCTTCTTGGGCAGCAGCCAGGTGGCGAGATAGAGGGTGCCGCCGCCGATCAGCGCCAGCGAGATGCCGAGACCGATGCCGCCCCAGTACGCGTCCGTGGTGGCCGCGGTGAGCAGCAGGCCGACCGTCGTGGGCACCGAGAACGTGAGCAGGCGGTGGGCCTGGCGGCGCGAGAGGATCCGCGGCGGGGCGGCGCTCAGGTGCAGCGCGGAGGCGTCGATGTTGCGCGTGACGATCGGCAGCGCGCGAGTGCGGCGTACGAGTATGGCGACGGCCTGGCAGCCGAAGTGCAGGGCGTAGAACGCGAGCAGGGCGGTCGTCAGCGGCGACTGCTCGGCCAGCGGCTCTATGCCGTCGATGCGCAGCAGACCCACCAGCATCAGCATGTCGCGCAGGAGCTGGCGGACCGTGACGTCGAAGCGGATCTTGCCAAGGAGCGAGAGGAGGCCCGGCTGCTTGTACTGCAGATAGATGTCGAGCGCGAGGTTCGCGGCGGCCGCGGCGATGAACACCGGGACGTAGGGAAGCAGCGCGCTCACGAGCTGAGTCGTGAAGAGCGCGAGCATCGCGAACAGCGCTGACAGCTGCACGATGCGTCGGGATGCGAGTCCGGCAGAGGGCACGGGCGTGGGCTCCTGGCGGGGAAGATTGAGGGAATGGGGGGAAGTCGACCACTGACCGTATGACGCGCGGTGGCTCCGTAGCAATCTTCCGTGACGTCAATCACCGGAAAAAGGGGCAAAGGAGACTGAACCCCGGGGGTGTTTTTCCCCTCGCGGAGCGTGGGCGGGCGCCGTGGGTGGACGCCCTGGGCCGCGGGTCCCGCTCCGCGAAACAGATGCGCGTGCGATCTGCATCCTCACGTAGATTGCAGATCCGGGACTTCGAGACTCCGGGACTCCGGGACTCCGGAAGTCCGGAACTCCGGTACATCGGGACAATGTGGGGAAGCGCGTGACAGCGGCAAGGCAGTCGGTGGCAGAGGCCCAGCGGGTCGTCGTCAAGGTCGGGTCCTCGTCCCTGACCACAGCGTCGGGGGGCCTGGACGCCGATCGCGTCGACGCCCTCGTGGACGCCCTGGCCAAGAGCCGCGTCATGCGTGCGGACCGAAGGTCCTCGGTTGAGGGCGGTGGCGGGAGACGGGTGGGCGGCGAGCGCGAGATCGTGCTCGTCTCCTCCGGCGCCATCGCCGCCGGTCTGGCCCCGCTGGGACTCGTACGGCGCCCCAAGGACCTGGCCCGCCAGCAGGCCGCCGCCAGCGTCGGCCAGGGCCTGCTCGTGGCCCGCTACACCGCTTCCTTCGCGCGCTACGGCGTACGCGTCGGCCAGGTGCTCCTGACCTCCGACGACATGGCCCGCCGCGCCCACCACCGCAACGCCTCCCGCACCCTGGACCAGCTGCTCGCGATGGGCGCGCTGCCCGTGGTCAACGAGAACGACACCGTGGCCACCGACGAGATCCGCTTCGGCGACAACGACCGGCTCGCCGCCCTCGTCGCCCACCTGGTCCACGCCGACCTGCTCGTCCTGCTCTCCGACGTCGACGGCCTCTACGACGGCGACCCCGCCAAGCCCGGCACCTCCAGGATCTCCGAGGTGACGGGCCCCGCCGACGTGGCGCACGTCGAGATCGGCAGCGCGGGCAAGGCGGGCGTCGGCACCGGCGGCATGGTCACCAAGGTCGAGGCCGCGCGGATCGCCGCCGCCGCCGGGATCCCGGTCGTCCTGACCTCCGCGAGCCAGGCCGGTGACGCCCTCGCGGGCCGCGCCACGGGCACGTACTTCCACCGCACGGGCCGCCGCTCCGCCGACCGGCTCCTGTGGCTCCAGCACGCCTCCGAGCCGCGGGGCGCGCTCACCCTCGACGACGGGGCGGTGCGCGCGGTCGTCGAGGGCCGCAAATCGCTGCTGCCCGCGGGGATCGCCGCGGTCGAGGGCGACTTCACCGCGGGCGACCCGGTCGAGCTGCGGGACGCGCGGGGGCGGGCCGTCGCGCGCGGCCTGGTGAACTTCGACGCCAAGGAGCTGCCGCAGCTCCTCGGCCGCTCCACCCGGGATCTCGCGCGCGAACTCGGACCCGCGTACGAGCGTGAGGTCGTGCACCGCGACGACCTCGTGCCGCTGCACGGATAGGCGCTCCGAACACCACCTGCCCCGGCCGAAAACCGTCGCGGGCGGCCCCGGCCGGGCGGCCCGCGCGAGGTGAAACTCCCCAAAAGCGCCCCGCGGACCCCCTTGGCCTGCTCAACTTTGTTGAAGACAGTTCCGCACGACCGTTGCGTATCCGCACCGACATTGCGTAAAGGAGGCCGTCGTGAGACGAGTACGCCCGGGGGCGGCGTCCCGCGGCTCGGCGGAGCGGGCGCTGACGAGCGTGGCCGCGGGCGAGGCCTACGAGAGCGAGGCGCACGCCGGGCACGAGGGACCGGCGCGCGAGGCCGGTGAGGGCGGTGCGGTGGAGGCGCCCCGGCTGTGGCACGTCACGCTGAGCGTCTCGGGCGCCGAGGCCCCCTTGAACGAGGTCAGGCGGGGCCTCGAACAGCTCGCCCACGACCATCCCTTTCTGCTCACCAGCCGGTATGCGCCGGACCACGCCGAGATCCGCTACTGGGAAGAGGCCCGCGATCTGCACGACGCCGCCGCGGTCGCGCTGCGGCTCTGGGGCGAGCACCGGCAGAGTGCGCGGCTGCCGCCGTGGGAGATCGTGGGGCTTGAGGTGATCGACCGCGACACGTATCACCAGCGGATCGCGGAGGGGTACGGGCCGCTTCCGGCCACGCCGGTCGGCGTGCATCCGTTCTGAGCCGCCTGAGTCACGGGGCGCGGATCCGTGGGTGGCCCGGGGGCCGGCACCTGTTTTGAGTCGTCGTCCCACGGGCGCCCTCCCGCGGTGCCGGGTCTCGGGTCCTGGGTCCCGGGTCTCGGGGACTGGAACAGCGGGTGGCCGCCCCGCGCGCGGGGATTACCCTGCGGGCATGACGTCGCTCTCTCCCGTCTCGCCCTACGACAACCTCTCGCCGGTCGCCCAGGCCGCCTACCGCGCCCGCGGTGCCGCCGCCACGCTCGCGCCGCTGCCACGCGCCGCCAAGGACGACGCGCTCCTCGCGATCGCCGACGCCCTCGAGGTGCGGACCGCCGAGATCGTCGAGGCCAACGCCAAGGACACCGCGCGCGCTCGCGAAGCCGGGACCAGCGAGTCGATCGTGGACCGGCTCACCCTCACCCCCGAGCGGGTCCGCGCCATCGCCGCCGACGTGCGCGACGTGGCCGCCCTGCCCGACCCGGTCGGCGAGGTCGTCCGCGGCTCCACGCTCCCCAACGGCATCGACCTGCGCCAGGTCCGCGTCCCCCTCGGCGTGGTCGGCATCATCTACGAGGCCCGCCCGAACGTCACCGTGGACGCGGCCGCCCTCTGCCTGAAGTCCGGCAACGCCGTCCTGCTGCGGGGCTCGTCATCGGCGTACGAGTCGAACACCGCGCTCGTGCGCGTCCTGCGCGACGCGGTGCACGGCGCCGGTCTGCCCGCGGACGCCGTCCAGCTCGTCCCGGGCGAGAGCCGCGACTCCGTACGCGAGCTGATGCGCGCCCGGGGCCTCGTGGACGTGCTCATCCCGCGCGGCGGCGCCTCGCTGATCAAGACCGTGGTCGAGGAGTCCATCGTCCCGGTGATCGAGACCGGCACCGGCAACTGCCACGTCTACGTCGACGCCGCCGCCGATCTCGACATGGCCGTCGACATCCTGATCAACTCCAAGGCGCAGCGCCCGAGCGTCTGCAACGCCGCCGAGACGCTCCTCGTCCACAAGGACATCGCCGACGCCTTCCTGCCGCGCGCCCTCGACGCCCTCGCCGAGGCAGGCGTCATCGTGCACGCCGACGAGCGCGTGCTCACGTACGCCGACGGCTCGAAGGCCACCGTCATGCCCGCGACCACCGAGGACTGGGAGACCGAGTACCTCTCGTACGACATCGCGGCCGGTGTCGTCGACACCCTGGAGCAGGCCGTCGAGCACATCCGGCTGTGGACCTCCGGGCACACCGAGGCCATCGTCACCACCTCGCAGCAGGCCGCGCGCCGCTTCACCCAGCTCGTCGACTCCACGACGGTCGCCGTCAACGCCTCGACGCGCTTCACCGACGGCGGGCAGTTCGGCTTCGGCGCCGAGATCGGCATCTCCACGCAGAAGCTCCACGCGCGGGGCCCGATGGGCCTGCCCGAGCTGACCTCGACCAAGTACATCGTCACGGGCGACGGCCATGTCCGTTGAGCCCGCGCCGAGTTGCCGGTACCCCGGCCGATGTATCGGCTGATATCCCGGCCGAATTCCCCTTCCGTCTGCCCAAATCGCCCCTCCCAGGTCTAGGCTGGGAGGGTGCCGGAGGACGTGGGGGGCACGCCGTCGTTCCCTGACGGCTGGGAGCCCGACGACGACCGCGACCGCGGGGGTGCGGACGAAGAGTTCGCCTCCGTGGTCTTCGACGAGGACTTCGTACGGGCCGCCGAGATACACGAACCGACCGCGGTGGAGCGGCTGTTGGCCGCCGCCCAGGCGCGCGCGGAGGCCTCCGAGGCCGAGGCCCGCCGGGCCCGCACCCACGGCTCGGGCCATGACGCGGGGGACGACGACTTCTACGACGACGGCTTCCCAGACGACGGCGATTTCGGCCACGACGACTTCGACGAGGCGTACGAACACGACGACACCCACGGGGGCTACGGCCGCCCCGGCCGCCACCCCGGCTCCGCCCGCTGGCACCGTCCCGTCGCCTGGCTGCTCGCCCTCGTGATGGGCGTCGGCATGGTCGCCCTCGCCTTCACCGCCGTCTATCGGGGCGCCTCATCGAGCCGCCAGGACCGCGTGCCCGCGCCCGCCTCCACCGAAGTGGGGCAGAGCGTCGAGGAAGCCAACAAAGCCGATAACGCCGATAACGCCGATAATGCCGATAAAGAGGTCTCCTCCGGCCCCTCGGCATCCGCCGAATTCGGCCAATCACCCGTCCCCGCGGCGCCGCGCACGCCGTGAGGCGCCGTCAGAACTTGTCGCGTACCACGGCGTTTACCCGACCTCCCGGAGACCTACCCTGAAAGTATGGGCGGGCCAGGAGACCCACCCGCGGGGACACCCGAGGGCGCTCCCAGCGGTGGCGACGACGAGTACCGATCCGTTGTCTTCGACGAGTCGTTCGTGCGTGCTGCGCGCCTCCAGGAGTTCTCCGCGCAGGAGCGCATGGGCGACCACGCGCGCGCCGTGCGCCGCCGCCCCGCCCTCCACCGCGGCCTGTCCCGGCAGGCCCTGCTCCTGGTCGTACTGATCGCCCTGGCCTTCGGCACGGCGATCTACATGGGCATACGACACCCCTACCAGAACCCCTCGGCCAAGCGCCCCGAGCCGCTGCGGATGACGGTGATACCCCTCGCCCCGCAGGGCCGCGTGCCCGGCGCCGCGCGGGTCGCCGACCTCTACGCGCACAGCCCCGCCGCGCAGTTCCGGGTGGGCGCCGCCGGCATCAACCTCCCCGCCGCGCGCCGCACCCGGCACTTCTCGGACAGCCAGGTGACGTCCGCCCTGACCACCGCCAAGGACTACCTGGTCGAGTCCTCGCTCGACCCGGACACGCTCACCGGCGGCTCGACGCGCTCCGTGCGGCTGCTGCTCGATCCGGAGCAACTCGCCCAGTTCGACCGGAGCTTCGCGCGCCCGGCCGCCGACGGGTGGCACGCGCCCACCGGCTGGCTGGTGCGGTTCGACCCGACGACGACCACGCTCGCCGACCGCCGCGTCCGGGTCGAGGGCACGCTGCGGGTCGTCGAGGTGGACAAGAACACGCTGGAGGTGACCTCGGACCATACGTTCGCGTACGCGCTGAGGCGCGCCGGCAAGGGGGAGGCGCGGGCGTCGCTGTTCACCGTCCGCCGCGAGCTGCACTTCCGCTTCGACCGCGACGACCTGCGGATGCACCGGGCCGAGCTGCTCGCCTCCGGCACGCGCGCCGGGCCGCTCACCTGCGCGGCCGACTCCGCGAACCATCTGCGGCCGCTGCTCGCCGGGCAGCGGGCGAAGGCGGGCGGCCCGCCCGGCACCGATCCGTACGCCACAGGGGGCGCGACGGCGCTGTGCGGGTCGCTGGCGGCCGCCGCCCAGCCTTCGCTCTGACGGCTGGGCCGGTGGCGTCCGGCATGGTGACGGCGTGGGTTACCTGCCGTCCGAAGGGCGGTCGCTGTCCTGCCCGCCCTGTCCGCTCTGCCCGCCCTGCCCCGTGAACTTTCCGCGCAGCTTGCCGCCCAGGTCGCCCGCGCCACCCGCGATGTCGCTGACCAGCTTCATCAGCGGGTCCTTGCTGTTGCGTACGTCGTCGGCGTACGCGGAGGCGGACTGCCGGAAGGAGTCGGAGACCGAGGCGTCCTTGTCCTCCTCGCGGCGCGGATAGTGGCCGTCCATGATCCGCTGGAAGTCGCGGGACTCGGCCCACTTCTTCAGCTCGGCGGCGCGCACGGTGGCGAAGGGGTGCGTACGCGGCAGCATGTTCAGGATCTTCAGGACCGAGTCGCGCAGGTCGCCCCCGGCCTCGTACTCCTCGGCCTGTTCCAGGAACGCGTCCACGTTCATCTCGTGCAGGTGGTTGCCGCCCGCGAGCTTCATCAGGCCCCGCATGGAGGCCTTGATGTCCTGGCCGACCAGGAGTCCCGCGCGGTCCGCGGACAGCTCGGACTTGCGGAACCACTCCCGCAGCGCCGTCACGATCGCCATGATCGCGACATTGCCCAGCGGGATCCACGCGACCTTCAGCGCGAGGTTGGTGAGGAAGAGCAGGATCGTGCGGTAGACGGAGTGGCCGGAGAGGGCGTGGCCCACCTCGTGGCCGATGACCGCCCGCATCTCCTCCTCGTCGAGCAGTTCGACCAAGGCCGTGGTCACGACGATGATCGGCTCGTCGAGGCCGATGCACATCGCGTTCGGATTCGGGTCCTGGTTGACGTACATCGGCGGGACCTTCTCCAGGTCCAGGATGTAACAGGCGTCCCGCAGCATGGTGTTGAGGTGCGCGAACTGCGCGTCCGAGACCCGCACGGAGTCGGAGAGGAACAGCAGTCGCAGGCTCCGCTCGGGCAGCAGACCGCTGAGCGCCTTGAAGACCGTGTCGAATCCGCTGAGCCTGCGCAGGGCCACCAGGGCCGAGCGGTCCGCCGGATGCTCGTAGGCACGTGACGAGATGCCGGGGAAACGCCTGCGGTGCCGGCCGGGCACGCGCTCGTGGCCCTCGCCGTCGCCGCCGTGGTGATTGCCGTCGGTCATGCCGATTCCCCCATGTGTCGTCCCCTTGTGCCCCCGAGGTGGGGTCCAGCCTAGGCGGAGATACCGTGACAGGGCAGCACACAGAAGGAGTCTTCCGTCATGGAGCACAACCCTGGGGCCGTCTGGCTCACGGAGGCGGCCAAGGCCGCGCAGCAGCAGGGGCCGGGCAATCTGCTGCGGATCGTGCTGATCGTCATGGTCGTCGGGTGTGTCCTGGTGGGGTGGTTCCTGCTGCGCGGGTACCGCCGGGGCGAGGACGAGGGCCGGCAGGGCGGCGATGAGGCCGGGCGGGGTCCTGATGAGGCCGGGCGGGGCGGCGACGAGGGCCACCGGGGCGGCGACGAGGGCCGTTAGAGCTGAGTCGACGTGAGCCGGAGCCGGGCCCCCGCATACGATGGCCCGGAAGTCCTTGTGTCCATCCCACCCCCGGATAGGTCTTGCCTGAGATGAGCCTCCACAGCACCGCCGCCCAGCTGGTCACTCTCGCCTCCGAGGGCGGCGAGCACGGCGGCGACCACGAAAGCCTCAGCCCCCTCTTCACCGGGGGTGGCGCCTTCGTCGCCCTCATGCTGCTCCTGTGGATCACCACCCGCTTCAACCGCGACCGCTAGGACCGGAGCAGGGCCCCTCGCCCGGGCCGGTAGGGTCTGCACGCATGGGAGAGCAGGACATGCCTACCGGTCCGGAGACTGGTCCGGACATCGGTCCGGTGAGCAACGGCAAGCGCCGCCTCGGCGTCATGGGCGGAACGTTTGACCCGATCCACCACGGACACCTCGTGGCGGCCAGCGAGGTCGCCGCGCAATTCCACCTCGACGAGGTGGTGTTCGTACCGACCGGACAGCCGTGGCAGAAGAGCGACAAGCAGGTGTCCCCGGCCGAGGACCGCTATCTGATGACGGTCATCGCGACCGCCGAGAACCCGCAGTTCTCGGTGAGCCGCATCGACATCGACCGCGGCGGAGCGACCTACACCACGGACACGCTGCGGGATCTGCGTGCCCTCAACCCCGACACGGACCTCTTCTTCATCACGGGCGCCGACGCGCTCGGCCAGATCCTCACCTGGCGGGACACGGAAGAGCTGTTCTCCCTCGCGCACTTCATCGGGGTCACCCGGCCCGGCCACACCCTGGCCGACCCCGGACTCCCCAAGGGCGGCGTCTCCTTGGTGGAGGTCCCGGCCCTTGCCATTTCGTCCACGGACTGCCGCGCGCGGGTCGCCAAGGGCGATCCTGTCTGGTATCTGGTGCCGGACGGTGTGGTGCGTTATATCGACAAGCGCGAGCTGTACCGCGGCGAATGAGCCGAGAGGGGCACCGGTGAACGACCGACAGTACGACCCTTATGCGGGCAGCGATCCGTATGCGGGCGAGTACGTAGGTGAGTACGCGGCCGACCAGTACCAGGTCGTCGGGTACGACGAGTACGGGCAGCCGGTGTATCAGCAGGTGTCGGTCTCCCAGCAGCCGCAGGTGCCGCATCAGGCGCAGGCGCCTCAGCAGGCTCAAATGCCCCAGACGCAGGTGCCGCAGCAGTCCCAGGGGTACGGGTACGACCCGTATGCGGGTGGGCAGCAGCAGGGTTATGGCGCGGGTGCCTATGACCCGTACGGCGGTACGCAGGCCGCTCCCGCCGCCCCCTCCTATGAGGAGGCCTGGGTCCCTCAGCAGCAGCAAGCCGAGCCGCAGCTACCGCAGACCGCGCGGGCCGAGCCCGAGCCGCAGCTCGACTACAAGACCGAGCAGTTCTCCTTCATCGAGGAGCCCGACGAGGACTCCGAAGACGTCATCGACTGGCTGAAGTTCACCGAGAGCCGCACCGAGCGGCGCGAGGAGGCCAAGCGGCGCGGGCGCTCCCGCGTCGTCGCGCTCGCCGTGGTACTCACCCTGGTGATCGCGGGCGGCGTCGGCTACCTCTGGTCCGCGGGCAAGCTGCCCGGCCAGTCGGACGGCGAGGGCACCGCCGCCGGCGCGGCGGGACCGCAGAAGCGGGACGTCATCGTCGTCCATCTGCACAACACCAAGGGCGGCGGCACCTCCACCGCGCTCCTGGTCGACAACACCACCACCGAGCAGGGCGCCACCGTCCTGCTGCCCAACTCCCTCGCCGTCTCCGACGACAACGGCAGCCCGACGACGCTCGGCAAGTCCGTCGACGACGACGGCTCGACAGGCACCCGGGAGTCGATCGACACCGTCCTCGGCACCGAGGTCGAGGGCACCTGGCGGCTGGACACCCCGTACCTGAACAACCTCGTCGAACTCGTCGGCAACATCGACATCGACACCGACGCCGACGTGCCCGACCCGAAGGCGAAGAAGGGCGAGGCTCCCCTGGTGCGCAAGGGCGAGCAGCAGACCCTGAGCGGCGAGATGGCCGTCGCCTACGCCACCTACCGCGCGCCCGGCGAGAGCGCGAGCGCCCAGCTCGACCGCTTCGGCCAGGTCATGCAGGGCGTACTGCGCAAGCTCTCCTCGGACCCGCAGGCGGCCACGACCACCGTGGAGTCGCTTGCCCAGATCCTCGACCCCTCGCTGAAGGAGAAGGACCTCGGCGCCTTCCTCGCCAGGCTCGCCGAGCGCGCGAAGGGCGGCGACTACCGGACGACGCTGCTGCCGGTGCGGGCGGACGGCACGCTGACCGAGAAGGCCGGCGACAGCGTGGTCAAGGACGTCCTCGGCGGCACCGTGAAGAGCCCGGAGGAGGGCGCGGCCGTGCGGGTCGGCGTCGAGAACGCCTCCGGGGTCAAGGGCGCGGCGCAGAAGGCCCGGGTCTCCCTGGTCAACGGCGGCTACACCTTCGTCGACAGCGGCGCGGGCTCCGCCGCCCGCCCCACCTCACAGGTCACCTACGCCGACGCGGCCAAGAAGACGCAGGCCACAGAGGTCGCCAAGACCCTCGGCCTGCCGACGAGCGCGGTCCGCAAGGGCAAGACCGCGCCAAACGCCGACGTGTCCGTGGTCCTCGGCCAGGACTACGAGGCCGGGTGAGACAGAAGGCGGGGCAGGAGACGGGACAGG
>NZ_WMBF01000469.1:0-4912 GCF_019400875.1 Streptomyces anatolicus
CTCTCCGACAAGGCACGGGCGGGCGCGCGGGCGGGCGGCTTCTACGCGCGCTGGCTGCCGAAACTGGTCACGGGCCCCGGCCAGCTCCCACGCTCGTACGCGGAATTCCATCCGCCCTGCCACGCCGACCTCTCCGGCCATCTGCGCTATGTCGAGCGCAGTGCTCGCAAACTGGCCCGCTCCACCTTCTACGCCATGTCCCGCTGGCAGGGAAAGATGGAGACCAAGCAGGGCTTCCTCGGCCGGGTCGTCGACATCGGGGCGGAACTGTTCGCGATGAGCGCGGCCTGCGTACGCGCGGAACTCCTGCGCACCACGGAGGAGTACGGCCGCGAGGCCTACCAACTGGCGGACGTCTTCTGCCGCCAGTCCCGTATCCGCGTCGAGGAGCTCTTCGACCGCCTGTGGACCAACACCGACGACGTCGACCGCAAGGTCGTCAAGGGAGTCCTCTCGGGCACCTACACCTGGCTCGAATCAGGGATCATCGACCCCTCCGGAGAGGGCCCGTGGATCGCCGAAGCGGCCCCCGGCCCCTCCTCGCGCGACAACGTCCACCGCCCCATTCGCTGAGCCCTGCCGAGGCGCCACCGCGAGAGCGCCGACGCCACGTTCACCACATAGGGCCCCGCGCGGTCCGGCCGGACAGGTCTTGCGGCCACAATGGGGGGATGAGCGACAGCCCATCCCCCCTCGCCGACCCGCATCTCGTCTTCGACCCCGTCTCCACGACGGACGGGGCCGGCCCGCGGGACATCGTCATCCTCGGCTCCACGGGCTCGATCGGCACCCAGGCCATCGACCTCGTCCTGCGCAACCCCGACCGCTTCCGCGTCACCGCGCTCTCCGCCGCGGGCGGCCGCGTCGGCCTCCTCGCCGAGCAGGCACGCCGACTGCGGGTCAGGACCGTCGCGGTCGCCCGCGAGGACGTCGTACCGGCGCTGCGGGAGGCGCTCCAGGGGCAGTACGAAGCGGGGGAGCCGCTCCCCGAGATCCTGGCCGGACCGGACGCCGCCACCCAGCTGGCCGCCTCCGCCTGCCACACGGTCCTCAACGGCATCACCGGCTCCATCGGCCTCGCACCGACGCTCGCCGCCCTCGAAGCGGGCCGCACCCTCGCGCTCGCCAACAAGGAATCCCTCATCGTCGGCGGCCCGCTCGTCAAGGCGATCGCCAAGCCCGGCCAGATCATCCCGGTCGACTCCGAGCACGCGGCCCTCTTCCAGGCGCTGGCGGCCGGTACGCGCGCGGACGTACGCAGACTCGTCGTCACCGCGTCCGGCGGCCCCTTCCGGGGACGTACGAAGGCCGATCTCGCGCACGTCACCCCCGAGGACGCGCTCGCGCACCCCACCTGGGCCATGGGCCCGGTGATCACCGTGAACTCCGCGACGCTGGTCAACAAGGGCCTTGAGGTCATCGAGGCACACCTCCTCTACGACATCCCCTTCGACCGCATCGAGGTCGTCGTGCACCCCCAGTCGTACGTGCACTCGATGGTGGAGTTCACCGACGGCTCGACCCTCGCCCAGGCCACCCCGCCCGACATGCGCGGCCCGATCGCCATCGGTATCGGCTGGCCGGAGCGGGTGCCCGACGCGGCGCCCGCCTTCGACTGGACCAAGGCGTCGAGCTGGGAGTTCTTCCCCCTCGACAACGACGCGTTCCCGTCGGTCGCTCTCGCCCGGCACGTCGGAGAGCTCGCGGGCACGGCCCCGGCGGTGTTCAATGCCGCCAACGAGGAGTGCGTGGACGCGTTCCTCAAGGGCGCGCTGCCCTTCAACGGCATCATGGAGACGGTGACGAGGATCGTGGAGGAACACGGCACACCGGCATCCGGAACCTCCCTGACCGTGGCGGACGTCCTCGAAGCGGAGACCTGGGCGCGCGCTCGGGCCCGCGAACTGGCAGCCAAGACGACCGCGGAGGCTCGTGCATGACGACCTTGATGATGATCCTCGGGATAGTCGTCTTCGTGATCGGGCTGCTCTTCTCGATCGCCTGGCACGAGCTGGGCCATCTGTCGACGGCCAAGATGTTCGGCATCCGCGTCCCGCAGTACATGGTGGGCTTCGGCCCGACCCTCTTCTCGCGCAAGAAGGGCGACACCGAGTACGGCATCAAGGCCATCCCCCTCGGCGGCTACATCCGCATGATCGGCATGTTCCCGCCCGGCGCCGACGGCCGCATAGAGGCCCGCTCCACCTCGCCCTGGCGCGGCATGATCGAGGACGCGCGCTCGGCGGCCTTCGAGGAGCTGAAGCCCGGCGACGAGACCCGCCTCTTCTACACGCGCAAGCCGTGGAAGCGCGTGATCGTGATGTTCGCGGGTCCCTTCATGAACCTGGTCCTCGCCGTGGCGATCTTCCTCGGCGTGATGATGACGTTCGGCATCAGCTCCCAGACGACCCAGGTCAGCAAGGTCTCGGACTGCGTCATCCAGCAGAGCGAGAACCGCTCCAAGTGCGAGAAGGGCGACAAGCCCGCCCCCGCCAAGGCGGCGGGCCTCAAGCCCGCCGACAAGATCGTCGCCTTCCAGGGCCAGCCGGTCGACGACTGGTCCACGCTCCAGACCAAGATCCGCGAGACCATCGGCCCGGCCACCCTCACCGTCGAGCGCGACGGCAAGCGGCTCGACCTGCACGCCAACCTCATCAAGAACCAGGTCACCAAGACCGACGGCGAGGGTGCCTACGTAGAGGGCAAGTACGTCTACGCCGGCTTCCTCGGCTTCACCCCCGCCACCGGCATCGTCCAGCAGTCCTTCGGCGATTCCGTGGAGCGCATGGGCGACATGATGGAGAGCGGTGTCGAGTCGCTGATCGCGCTGCCGTCCAAGATCCCGGACCTGTGGGACGCGGCGTTCGGCGACGGCGAGCGCAAGCAGGACTCCCCGATGGGCGTGGTCGGCGCGGCCCGCGTGGGCGGTGACGTGTTCACCCTGGACATCCCGCCGCAGAACCAGATCGCGATGATGCTGTTCCTCATCGCGGGCTTCAACCTCTCGCTGTTCCTCTTCAACATGCTGCCGCTGCTCCCGCTGGACGGCGGCCACATCGCGGGCGCCCTGTGGGAGTCCCTGCGCCGCAACGTGGCGAAGGTCCTGCGCAGGCCCGACCCGGGCCCCTTCGACGTGGCGAAGCTGATGCCGGTCGCCTATGTGGTGGCGGGGATCTTCATCTGCTTCACGATCCTGGTGCTCATCGCGGACGTGGTGAATCCAGTGCGAATCTCCTAGTTGTACGAGGTTTGCGGCGGCCCGGCACTCTATGTGTCGGGCCGCCCTCCATTGGGTGGACTTACAGAGGTGATGTGCCTGGCCCCCCTTGGGTGCCGTAATCTCGAAACCCGGAGCCCGCCGATCTCGGGACCTTGATCCACACTCTTGGGGATGCTCGCCAGATGACTGCCGTATCGCTCGGAATCCCGTCCGTTCCGACCAAGCTCGCCGACCGAAGGGTCAGCCGGAAGATCCAGGTCGGTTCGGTGGCCGTGGGCGGGGACGCGCCGGTCTCCGTGCAGTCGATGACGACGACGCGTACGTCGGACATCGGTGCGACGCTTCAGCAGATCGCGGAGCTGACGGCGTCGGGCTGCCAGATCGTCCGGGTCGCCTGCCCCACGCAGGACGACGCCGACGCGCTCGCCACGATCGCCCGCAAGTCGCAGATCCCGGTCATCGCCGACATCCACTTCCAGCCGAAGTACGTCTTCGCGGCGATCGACGCGGGCTGCGCGGCGGTCCGCGTGAACCCGGGGAACATCAAGCAGTTCGACGACAAGGTCAAGGAGATCGCGCGCGCCGCGAAGGACGCGGGCACGCCGATCCGCATCGGCGTCAACGCGGGCTCGCTGGACGCGCGCCTCCTGAAGAAGTACGGCAAGGCGACCCCCGAGGCGCTGGTCGAGTCGGCCCTGTGGGAGGCGTCCCTCTTCGAGGAGCACGACTTCCGGGACATCAAGATCTCGGTGAAGCACAACGACCCCGTGGTCATGGTCAACGCCTACCGCCAGCTGGCCGCCCAGTGCGACTACCCCCTGCACCTCGGCGTGACCGAGGCCGGCCCCGCCTTCCAGGGCACGATCAAGTCGGCGGTCGCCTTCGGCGCGCTGCTCTCCGAGGGCATCGGCGACACGATCCGCGTCTCGCTGTCCGCGCCCCCCGCGGAGGAGATCAAGGTCGGCATCCAGATCCTGGAGTCCCTCAACCTCCGCCAGCGCCGCCTGGAGATCGTCTCCTGCCCCTCCTGCGGCCGCGCCCAGGTCGACGTCTACAAGCTGGCCGAGGAGGTCACGGCGGGCCTCGACGGCATGGAGGTCCCGCTCCGCGTGGCCGTCATGGGCTGCGTGGTGAACGGCCCCGGCGAGGCCCGCGAGGCGGACCTCGGCGTGGCCTCGGGCAACGGCAAGGGCCAGATCTTCGTCAAGGGCGAGGTCATCAAGACCGTCCCCGAGTCGAAGATCGTGGAGACGCTGATCGAGGAGGCGATGAAGATCGCCGAGCAGATGGAAAAGGACGGCGTAGCCTCCGGCGAGCCGACAATCTCGGTAGCGGGCTAACTCCCACGCCTACAGCACCGCTGCCCCACCCCGGCTCGGGCGCCCCACACCGAGCCCCGCTTCCAGCGCAGGGGACCCGGCGCCGACGGCCCAGGGAATCCAAGCCGCCACCGGGTCGCAGCGCGGGGTGCCGATGCGTCTGAGCCCGGCCCACAGCGCAGGGTGCCCACGCCGACTGCAGTGCGGGGTAGCCATGTTGCGGGCGGGCCGCAGCGCGTTGGCCACCCTGGTACCGGGCTGCTACTCGCCACCGCCAACACTGATGCCCCGCCGCTCCCAGAGCGCCGGGGCATTCCGCTTACCCTCGCGCCGCCCGGCCCCTAGCCGCCGCTTCGCGGCGATTCCCCCCACC
>NZ_WMBF01000470.1:0-4910 GCF_019400875.1 Streptomyces anatolicus
GCCCATCACCGTGCGCCCCGGTCGCAGCCCCCTCCGCCCCCTGCGGTACGAGCTGCGGCGGCTGACGGGTGTGGCGACCGGCTATCTCACCTTGGCCGCCGTGCTCGCTGCCTCCGCCTTGATCTGCGTCTTCCTTGCCAGAAGCGGGCACACGCCGCAGCCGCGCCTGCTCGCCGCCTGGCCGCTGGAACTTCCCCTGCCACCCGCGGCCCTTGGCGCGGGGCTGCTCGGGGCCCTCGCCTTCGGGGACGAATTCCGGCACCCCGCCCTCGCAGCGGACCGGGGAACCGTCCCGCGCCGCTTGGGGCTCCTCGTCGCCAAACTGCTCGTCGCCGCCGCCACGGCGCTGCTGCTGGGCCTGCTCACGGTGGGGGCCGACGCCACGCTGCTTCACCTTGTATACGGCGACGAGCTCATCAAAGTTCCCGGTGACTGGCTTTCGCTGAGCGTGAGTTGGGCTGCGCTGGTGGTGGCGTGTGCCTGGGCGGGGGTGCTGGCCGCCGGTGTCTTCCGGACCACCACCGCGGGGCTGGCCGCGGTCGTGGCGGTGCCGATCGTCGTCGTACCTCTCGTACAAAAGGCCGTCGAGGGACCGGCTGTGCGATCGGCGGCCGGGCTTCCGGGGCGGCTGCGGGACCTCGCGCTGATGCAGTGGCCGTTCGGAGCCGAGCGGTATGTGGCGGGTGGAGTGCGCATGATCGCCCAACCCGTGGGTGGTGCATTGATGTTGTCACTGACCGCTCTGCTCTGCGCATATGTGCTCACGACGGTGCGTGGCAGAGTCCGATGACGACCGTCCGCCGCCTTCCGTTCCGGGGCTGTGCGCAACTCCCCGGACGACGCTCATTTCTTTCCGATAAGGCGTCAATTGCGGCGGGGTAAGCGATCACCCTTTCGTGTGCTTTTCACCAAAGACCTCAAGGGAGTTGGGGGCCACGCCGACAACTGATCCGTGAGTACCCTTGCGCAGACCATGATGACCACCGCCCGCTCCGCCGACTCCGGTCTCGCCGGCCCGGGCGACCTCGACCGATACCCCTTCGCCGAGCCCTCGGGCGCCGGCGACCGGGTCGTCGCCCCCGTGTGGGACGGCGCCGAGCACGACCTGGGGCGTGTGAGCCGGCGCGCGTCCGGAAGCCGCGGCCGCGGGCTGCACGGCCAACTCGTCCAGCAGCTCGGTCAGATGATCGTCTCCGGCGACCTGGGCGCCGACCGCCCGCTCGTCCCCGAGGAGATCGGCCAGCGCTTCGAGGTCTCCCGCACCGTCGTCCGCGAGTCGCTGCGCGTGCTGGAAGCCAAGGGTCTGGTCAGCGCCAGGCCCAACGTCGGCACGCGCGTGCGTCCCGTCAGCGACTGGAACCTGCTCGACCCGGACATCATCGAGTGGCGGGCCTATGGGCCACAGCGTGACGACCAGCGTCGCGAGCTCGGCGAGCTGCGCTGGATGATCGAGCCGCTCGCCGCCCGCCTCGCCGCCGGGCACGGCCGGGAAGAAGTGCAGCAGCGCCTCGCCGACATGGTCGAGATCATGGGGCACGCGCTGAGCCAGGGTGACTCGATCACCTTCTCGCGCGCCGACGCGGAGTTCCACTCGCTGCTCATCCAGGTCGCGGGCAACCGCATGCTGGAGCACCTCTCCGGCATCGTCTCCGCCGCCTTGCAGGTCTCCGGAGGCCCGGTCACCGGTTGTGACCGCCCCAGCGAGGCCTCGCTCGTGCACCACTCCCGCGTGGTCGACGCCCTCGCGGCGGGCGACGGGGCCGGCGCCGAGGCCGCCATGCGGCAGCTGCTCACCGTCCACCCGGAGGTGGAGCGGGTCGTGCCCGCCCCTCGCGAGCACTGACCGCGCGCACCCGCCCGCTGTGTGCGTGCCCCACGGCAGGCTTCCCGTCGCCTCCCCCGTCGGCGACGGCCCCCGCTGCCGCACCAGGCGTCGCCGGATCTCCGCGGGCTCCTCAGGAGCCCGGTGGGGTCCGGCGACGCGATGGTGAGGGTTGCGTCGCGGGCCATCGGGGGATCATTCGTGCATGCGTATAGGTGGCTTCTGGCCGTATCTGGTTGCTTTTGGACGCTTACGAGGTGTGACTCGGGCCACGTAGATTGGGCGTAACGCTCCAAGGAACAGCGCGATGACCTAAGAGGTGATAGCCGAGGAGGGAATACAGCCGTCGTTCGCGACGCTGTGTAGCTCCCCGGCCCCCGCCCGCGCCGTCGGCCCGAATCCCTAGCCGCCGGTCGTCGGCTCCGGTCCACAATGGACGGGGCCGGAAGCCGTTTTCCAACGTTCCGAGAGGTTGTTCGTGTCGGCCAGCACATCCCGTACGCTCCCGCCGGAGATCGCCGAATCCGTCTCTGTCATGGCGCTCATCGAGCGGGGAAAGGCTGATGGGCAGATCGCCGGCGATGACGTGCGTCGTGCCTTCGAAGCTGACCAGATTCCGGCCACTCAGTGGAAGAACGTTCTGCGCAGCCTCAACCAGATCCTCGAGGAAGAGGGTGTGACGCTGATGGTCAGTGCCGCGGAGCCCAAGCGCCCCCGCAAGAGCGTCGCAGCGAAGAGCCCGGCCAAGCGCACCGCGACCAGGACGGTCGCGGCCAAGGCCGCCACGGCGAAGCCCACCGCCACCGCCGCCACTGAGGCGCCGACCGCGGATGGTGCCGCCGAGGACGCGCCCGCGAAGAAGGTCGCCGCCAAGAAGACGACGGCCAAGAAGGCCGTCGCCAAGAAGACCGTCGCCAAGAAGGCGACGGCCAAGAAGTCCACCTCCAAGAAGGACGCCGACGAGCTCCTGGATGACGAGGCCACCGAGGAGGCACCCGCCGCCGGCAAGCCCGGCGAGGGCGAGCCCGCAGAGGAGGGCGCCCAGGGCTTCGTGCTCTCCGACGAGGACGAGGACGACGCGCCGGCCCAGCAGGTCGCCGCGGCAGGCGCCACCGCCGACCCCGTCAAGGACTACCTGAAGCAGATCGGCAAGGTCCCCCTCCTCAACGCCGAGCAGGAGGTCGAGCTCGCCAAGCGCATCGAGGCCGGCCTGTTCGCCGAGGACAAGCTCGCCAACGCCGACAAGGTCGCTCCGAAGCTCAAGCGCGAGCTGGAGATCATCGCCGAGGACGGCCGCCGCGCGAAGAACCACCTCCTGGAGGCCAACCTCCGCCTGGTGGTCTCCCTGGCCAAGCGCTACACCGGCCGCGGCATGCTCTTCCTGGACCTCATCCAGGAGGGCAACCTCGGTCTGATCCGCGCGGTCGAGAAGTTCGACTACACCAAGGGCTACAAGTTCTCCACGTACGCCACCTGGTGGATCCGTCAGGCGATCACCCGCGCCATGGCCGACCAGGCCCGCACCATCCGCATCCCGGTGCACATGGTCGAGGTCATCAACAAGCTGGCCCGTGTCCAGCGCCAGATGCTCCAGGACCTGGGCCGCGAGCCCACTCCGGAGGAGCTGGCCAAGGAACTCGACATGACCCCGGAGAAGGTCATCGAGGTCCAGAAGTACGGCCGCGAGCCGATCTCCCTGCACACCCCTCTGGGTGAGGACGGCGACAGCGAGTTCGGTGACCTCATCGAGGACTCCGAAGCGGTCGTGCCGGCCGACGCGGTCAGCTTCACGCTGCTCCAGGAGCAGCTGCACTCGGTCCTGGACACCCTGTCCGAGCGTGAGGCGGGCGTGGTCTCCATGCGCTTCGGTCTCACGGACGGCCAGCCCAAGACCCTCGACGAGATCGGCAAGGTCTACGGAGTGACGCGTGAGCGCATCCGCCAGATCGAGTCGAAGACGATGTCGAAGCTGCGTCACCCGTCGCGCTCGCAGGTCCTGCGCGACTACCTCGACTAGGCCACGACGGCCGGCTCCCGACAGTCGGCAGAGCGTTCCCGGAAGGCCCGAAGTCCTCGGCATGAGGCTTCGGGCCTTCCGCGCGCGGGTGCGCGGTATGCGGCACTGAATCACTCTGGGGAGGCCATCGCAGCCCAGAGTGAGGAGATCGCATGCGTCGTCCCTTCGCCCGACCGTGGACGGGGGTACTGGCCACGGCGGCCGCTGCCACCGTCCTGCCGCTGGCTTCCCCGGTGCCCGCGGCGGCCGACAGTGTGATCGTCGGGGGCAGCCCGGTGCAGGTGTCCGACAGTCCGTGGGTGGTGGCGCTCTCCAGTCGTGACCGGTTCGGGGGTACCCGCTCGGGACAGTTCTGCGGCGGCGTGGTGACCGGGCGTACGACGGTCCTGACGGCGGCCCACTGCATGAGCGACGACGTACTCGGCTTGCCGATGAACCGGGTCAAGGACCTGACGGTCATCGCCGGACGCGGGGATCTGGGCACCTCCGAAGGCAGAGAGATCCCCGTGCGTGAGGTCAGGATCAACCCGGAGTACGACGCCTACAGCAACTCCGGCGACGTCGCGGCGCTCACCCTCGCCGAGGCGCTCCCTGAGGGGTACGTGCTGCCCATGGCGGGGGAGGGCGACCCCGCGTACAAGGCGGGGACGGAGGCGGCCGTCTACGGCTGGGGGGACACCACGGGAGCGGGCGACTACGCCCGTACGCTCCATGCGGCACGGGTTCGGGTGCTGTCCGACGCCGTGTGCGAGGAGGCGTACCCGGGCAACGCCGACGGCACGTACCAGGCGGAGACCATGCTGTGCGCCGGCGAGATGGAGGGGCGGCGGGACGCCTGTCAGGGGGACAGTGGCGGCCCGCTGGTCGCGCAGGGGCGCCTCATCGGTCTGGTGTCCTGGGGGAGCGGCTGTGGGCGTCCTGGGAGCCCTGGCGTCTATACGCGGATCTCTGCGGTGGCCAAGGTGATGCGGGCCCGCGCCTGAGGCGGTGTGCCCGCCTAGGGGGTGGTGGCGGCCCAGGAGGGCCCAGAAGGGGCGTGGAGGCCCCTGTGACGAGGACGGGCGGTGGCCC
>NZ_WMBF01000471.1:0-4904 GCF_019400875.1 Streptomyces anatolicus
CACCACGCCCCCGGGCGTCCCCCTGCTTCATCCGACAGGAGCCGACCCCCATGCCCCGCCTCGCTCTCTACGCCCTCGTGGTCTGCGCGCTCGCCGTCGTCGCCGCCGTGCTCTCCTTCGCGCAGGGCAGCTGGCTCGGCGTCGTCTGGGTGCTGCTCGCGGGGCTCTCGTCGAACATGGCCTGGTTCTACCTGCGGCGCGCGAAGCTCCAGCGGGACGCGGCGGCCGCGGCGGGCCCTACGAACTGATCGCGGGCGGGACCTCTTCGGGGCTGTCCCAGAAGCGGTAGAGCTCCTGGCCCCAGTAGCTGTCCCAGTCGCTGACGCCGAGGCCGCGCAGGATCGCGTCGATCGCGTCGAAGAACGCGTGGTTGACCTCCGGGATCCACAGCACCGCGAAGACCGCGAGCAGCCCGAACGGCGCGAACGGCTCCACCTGGCGGCGGATCCCGTGCGAGAGCCAGGGCTCGATCACGCCGTAGCCGTCCAGGCCCGGGATGGGCAGGGAGTTCAGGATCGCCGCCGTCACCTGGAGCAGGGCGAGGAACGCGAGCGCGTAGCGGAACGCGTCCGGCACGCCGTCCAGGGCGTCGAGCCAGAAGGGCGCCGTGCAGACCAGCGCGAACAGTACGTTCGTCAGCGGGCCGGCCGCCGAGATCAGGCTGTGCCGCCAACGGCCCCGGATCCGCCCCCGCTCGATGAAGACCGCGCCGCCGGGCAGACCGATGCCACCCATGATCACGAACAGCACGGGCAGCACGATGCTGAGCAGGGCGTGCGTGTACTTGAGCGGGTTCAGCGTCAAGTAGCCCTTCGCGCCGATCGAGATGTCGCCGCTGTGCAGGGCGGTGCGCGCGTGCGCGTACTCGTGCAGGCAGAGCGAGACGATCCAGGCGGCCGTCACGAACAGGAACACGGCGAGCCCGGGGTTGCTCGCGAAGCCGGTCCAGGCGGCCCAGCCGGATACCGCGGTGACGGCGGCGATCCCGAGAAAGACGGGACTGATCCGCCGGTCGCTGCCGCGGAGTGGGGCGGTGGTCATGGGGCGGGGCTCCTGAGGTCCTGGTACGGGGAAACGTGCCCGACCGTAGCGCTCGTATGCCAAAGACGTCTCGCGTGGCCCGGCGCGACGGGTCATGATGCCCGCGTGGCGGCAGAGAACGCAGAGAACGCGAAGAACGCAAAAAATGCTGAACACACCGAGGACGGTCACTTCATCATCGTCAAGGGGCGGCGGTGGCGGGCCACGGACCCCGCCCTTACCGAGGACGTGAAGGAACGGCTGGTCCATCATCTGATGGCGGCGCGCCGGGCGGTCGCCGCCGCCCGCGACGACGAGGCCGCGCGCAAGGCGGCCCGATCCCGCGTGCAGCTCGCGAAGACGGGGCTGGGGGAACGCGGCACGGCGTGGTGGGAGCTGCCCCTCGCCGAGCGGCGCGGGCGTGCGGATGACTGCCTGCGCCGACTGGAGGCGGACTGAGCGGCCCATGGCCCGGGGCGCCGCACAGGTGAGGATCCGAGGGGCGTCGCCGCCTCAGCTCGCGCGGCGCGTGAGCGCGCGGCGCAGCACCTTGGCGAGCACGGCCGGACGGAACAGCAGCGAGGGCGCGGCCGTCATGTTCAGCACGCGGACGAACCGCGCCCATACGCCCGGGTCGTGCACGGCGAGCGCGAAGACCTGCTGGTTGTACCAGTGGGCGAAGCGTGCGGGCAGCGGTTGCCCGGTGGGGGCCCACATGAGGTCGGAGCTGGTGGCCATGGTCCACGGGACATGGACGACACGGGCCGCGGCACGGTGGTAGGCGCGACTGAGGCCGTCGAGGCCGTCGAGGCCGGACGCACCGGCCGTGCGGCGGCGCAGCAGACGGCCGAGCAGCTCCGCTTCGAGCGCGGCGACCGTGAGCCCTTGTCCGTAGACCGGGTTGAAGACGCAGAGCGAGTCACCGACCGCGATCAGGCGTTCGGGCCAGCGGGAATTCTTGTGGTGCAGGCGCCACTCGTTGCCGGGGTTGGTGTAGCGGTGGATCTCTCCCTGCCGAACACCGCGCTTGATCTGTTCGGCGAGACGGGGATTGCCGAGGCTGTGGGCGAAGTCGAGGTACCCCTCGTCGTCGGTGGGCGGCACCTGCTCGTCGAAGCCGAACAGTGAGCACATCCAGCGATGGTGCTCCACGGCCAGCACCACCCCGCCGCGCGGAACGCCGGGTGCGAAGGTCATCTGGTACGCGACGTCGAAGTCCTGCCGGTCCTCCGGCGGGCGTTCGAAGCACGCCGAGGTGTAGGTGATCTTCGCTCGGATGACGGTCCTTGCGGACACCGGCAGCCCCGCGTCGGCGAGCCACCGGTCGACGGACGTGGCGCGGCCCGAGGCGTCCACGACCAGATCAGCGGTGACTTCGGTGGACTCGTCGGCGCCATCGGTGCGGTAGCGGACCCGGTCCAGGCGGCCGGGGGCGCTCGCCGTCACCGTCTCGCAGCGGGTCGCCGCGAGCAGCCGCACCGCAGTGAGGGCCGACACCCTCTGCCGCAGGCGACGTTCGAGTTCGTCGCGCGTGAAGCTCTGGACCGGTACGCCCACCGGGTCGGTCGGCGCGTAGCCGGTCGGCAGCAGGAAGCTGATCCGCTCGCCGTAGTCGAAGACGGGCGCGCCCACGTCCGCAAGCTCCTCCCGCAGACCGGGAAAGAGACCCTCCAGCGCGTCGCCGCCCCGCGCGAGCAACGCGTGCGCGTGGTAGCCCTGTGGGACGTGGGGGTGCACACCCGTGTCCGGCCGCAGCGGATCGCGCTCCAGGACGAGTACGTCGTCGAAGTGGTCGGCCAGGACCCGCGCGGTCACGAGCCCGGCGTAGCCGCCACCGATGACGACGGCCCGCTCCCAGCGGGCGCCGGGCGACGGGCTGTGCTGATCCTGGGCCATGACGGGTCCCCCCAGTCCGTGAGTCCGCGAGTCCATACCGGAGTTCCGCGAGTCCGCACCGGAGTATCGCCGCAGCCGTGACAGAGCCCGACCGGTCCCAGTCGTGTTTCCGACCCCATGCCATCAGACCTGTCTCTGCGTACGGCGCCTCCGGTGGGCCCCTCAACTCGCGGTCCCGCACCGCGAGGCCGACCCGTCGCCCGCCGGGGCGCGCCGCCAACTACGGCTGAATCCCGCCGGTATACGGGCAAACATCGCGCGGGCCGGATCATCGCATCGAGCTAACTCCCCGACTTTTCTTGGTGCGGTGGGCGAGGCGGCCCTTAGTGTTCTTCTGCATCTGGGCGGACTCTCACCCATATACCCCTTTCCTTTCCCCTTGCCCCGGTGCCCGGCCCTGCCCGCCCGCACGTGTCACACCTCTGACCAAGGAGACCTCGCCCGATGACTGTTGACTCGAGCCCGGATACGCGGCTGGAGCTGCCCCGGCAGTCCAGCCTGGGCACGGCCGCTGCCCGCAACCTCGCCACCACGACCAAGTCCGCCCCGCAGATGCAGGAGATCACCTCCCGCTGGCTGCTGCGGATGCTCCCCTGGGTGGAGACCAAGGGCGGCGCCTACCGCGTCAACCGGCGTCTGAGCTACACCGTCGGTGACGGGTCCGTGGAGTTCGTCCAGGACGGCGCCGACGTCCGGGTGATCCCTCGCGAACTGGGCGAACTGGCGCTGCTGCGCGGCTTCGACGACGTGGAGGTGCTGACCGCCATCGCCGACCGGTGCGTCCAGCGCGACTTCCGCAGCGGTGAGCGGCTGGTGGAGCGCGGCAGGCCCGCGGACGAGCTGTACCTGATCGCCCACGGCCGCGTCGGCCAGACCACCGTCGGCAAGTACGGCGGCGAGATCACCCTTGACGTACTCGCCGACGGCGACCACTTCGGAGAGCACGCTCTGCTGGACGAGGACGCCAGGTGGGAGCAGACCGCGACCGCCGAGACGCCCGGCACGCTGCTGACCCTGTCACGCGCCGACCTCGCGGCCGTGCTGGCCACGGCGCCGAGCCTGCGGGACCACCTCGAGGACTTCAAGTCGCGCTCCCGCCGGCGGCAGAACCACCGCGGCGAGGCGGAGATCGCGATGTCGGCCGGGCACACCGGCGAACACGAGCTGCCCGGCGCCTTCGTCGACTACGAACTGAAGCCGCGTGAGTACGAACTCTCCGTCGCGCAGACCATTCTGCGCGTCCACACGCGCGTCGCCGACCTCTACAACGGGCCGATGAACCAGACGAAGGAGCAACTCAGGCTCACCATCGAGGCGCTGCGCGAGCGGCAGGAGCACGAGCTGATCAACAACCGGGAGTTCGGCCTGCTCCACAACGCCGACTTCAAGCAGCGGATCCAGCCGCACTCCGGCCCGCCGACCCCGGACGACCTCGACGATCTGCTCTGCCGCCGCCGCGGCTCGAAGTTCTTCCTGGCGCACCCCAGGACGATCGCGGCGATCGGGCGTGAGTTCAACGCGCGCGGGCTCTACCCGGACCACGTCGACCTCGGCGGTCAGCAGGTCCCGGCCTGGCGAGGGGTCCCGATCCTCCCCTGCAACAAGATCCCCATCACCGAGGAGCGGACCAGCTCGATCCTCTGCATGCGTACGGGAGAGGAGAACCAGGGAGTCATCGGGCTGCACCAGACCGGCCTGCCGGAGGAGTTCGAACCGAGCCTGTCGGTCCGTTTCATGGGCCTCGACGAGCAGGCGATCACCTCCTACCTCGTCAGCGCCTACTACTCCGCCGCCATCCTCGTACCGGACGCGGTCGGCGTACTGGAGAACGTACAGATCGCCCACTGGCCCAGCTAGCGGACCCGGCCAGCCGCCCACCCCACAAGGAGCCATGGATGCCCGCGCCCGAGCTGCCACCCCCGCGGTCCAGCCTGCCGGAGGCCGCGCCCCTCGGGGCACACGTCCTCGCCGACGCCGCGGCCCGAGCC
>NZ_WMBF01000472.1:0-4903 GCF_019400875.1 Streptomyces anatolicus
GGCCCCGTCAGGGGCGCGGGGAACTGCGCGAGCAACCCCCACCAACCCGCGCGATACGAACCGGCCCCGTAAGGGGCGCGAGGAACTGCGCGAGCAAGCCCCACCGGGCCGCGCGGTACGAACCGGCCCCCCCGGAGGGCGAGGGCCCTCGCGGCACGGGCGATGCCGGGACGCGGCCGGCGTGAGTACCCTTGGCCCCTATGAGCACTCTTGAGCCCGAGCCCGAGCGCGGGGCAGGTACGGGGACCCTCGTAGAGCCGACGCCGCAGGTGTCGCACGGTGACGGCGACCACGAGCGCTACGCGCACTACGTCCAGAAGGACAAGATCATGGCGAGCGCGCTCGACGGCACCCCCGTCGTCGCCCTCTGCGGCAAGGTGTGGGTCCCCGGCCGCGACCCGAAGAAGTACCCCGTCTGTCCCATGTGCAAGGAGATCTACGAGTCCATGGGCGCCGGCGGCGACAAGGACAAGGGCGGCAAGGACGGCAAGAAGTAGCACCAAGTAGTCCAAGGAGCCTGAGTAGCCCAAGCAGTCCTTCCGGGGCCGGGGCCGGGGCCGGCGCCGGGGTCGGTTACAGGCCCCTGGCCAGAAGGGGCGTTGCGTGTGCCGCAACGCCCCTTTTGCGTACCGCAATCGCGTGACAGCCTTCTCCGGCATGACCCTTGACCAACTCATCCCGGCGCCCGCACACGCCGAGGCCGTGCCTGGTTCCTCCTTCACCGCCGGACCCGCGACCACCCTGTGGGCCGGACCCGGCACCGAGTCCACCGAACGCTGGCTGCGCGCCACGCTCGGCGCCGCACTCGGCCTGCCGCTGCCGCCCGGCGCCGAGGGCGCGGCGGACTCCGTCGCCCTGCTCATCGACGCCTCCTTGGAGCCGGAGGCGTACCGGCTCGCCATCGACGAGACCGGCGTCGAGATCCGCGGCGGCGCCGCCGCGGGCGTCTTCTGGGGCGCCCAGACGCTCCGTCAGCTCTTCGGCCCCGACGCCTTCCGGCGCGCGCCACTGCGGCCGGGCGCGCGGCACTCGCTGCCCGGCGGCGCCATCGAGGACGCCCCCCGCTTCGGCTGGCGCGGCATGATGCTCGACGTCTCCCGGCACTTCATGCCGAAGGAAGGCGTCCTGCGCTACCTCGACCTGCTCGCCGCCCACAAGCTCAACGTCTTCCACTTCCACCTCACCGACGACCAGGGCTGGCGCGTGGAGATCAAGCGCCACCCGAAGCTCACGGAGGCCGGCTCCTGGCGGGCCCGCTCCAAGTGGGGCCACCGCAGGTCGCCGCTGTGGGAGGAGCGCCCGCACGGCGGCTTCTACACCCAGGACGACATCCGCGAGATCGTCGCCTACGCGGAGTCCCTGCACATCACCGTCGTCCCCGAGATCGACATCCCGGGCCACTCGCAGGCCGCGATCAGCGCCTATCCGCACCTCGGCAACACGGACGTCGTCGACACCGGGGCGCTGACCGTCTGGGACACCTGGGGCGTCAGCAAGAACGTGCTGGCCCCCACCGAGGACGTACTCCGTTTCTACGAAGGTGTATTCGAGGAAGTCCTCGACCTCTTCCCGTCCACCTTCGTCCACGTCGGCGGCGACGAGTGCCCCAAGGACCAGTGGAAGGCCTCGGCCGCCGCGCAGGCCCGGATCAAGGAGCTGGGCGTCGACGGCGAGGACGGGCTCCAGAGCTGGTTCATCCGCCACTTCGACCAGTGGCTCGCGGCCCGCGGGCGGCGGCTCATCGGCTGGGACGAGATCCTGGAGGGCGGCCTCGCCGAGGGGGCCACCGTCTCCTCCTGGCGCGGCTACCGGGGCGGTATCGCCGCCGCCAAGTCCGGCCACGACGTCATCATGTGCCCGGAGCAGCACGTCTACTTGGACCACCGGCAGGACGGCGGCCCCGACGAACCGATGCCCATCGGCTTCGTCCGCACCCTTGAGGACGTCTACCGCTTCGAGCCCGTCCCCGCCGAACTCACCGAGGAGGAGGCCGCGCGCGTCCTCGGCACCCAGGCCAACGTCTGGACCGAGGTGATGGAGCACCAGCAACGCGTGGACTACCAGGTGTTCCCGCGCCTCGCCGCCTTCTGCGAGGTCGCCTGGCGGCGCCTTCCCGCCCCCGCAGCGCGTGACTTCGCCGACTTCGAACGGCGTATGACCGCCCATTACGCGCGACTTGACGCGCTCGGCGTCGACTACCGCCCACCGAACGGCCCGCTGCCGCACCAGCGGCGGCCCGCCCCCGAAGGGCTGACCAACAGTGACCTAGGCCGCCCGATCGAGGGGCCGCCCCCGAACGTGTGAGGTCCCGTCCGAGTGCCTGGACCCGGCGACCCGCGCCCTCCCGCGCGGGCCGCCAAAAGCCCTGCGAACGGGCCGCCGCAAGCCGTACGAACGGGCTGCCGGAAGCCGTGCGAAAACGGCATATCCCCCTGGTCTGGGGACGAATGCCTCCTAGCGGACCCCCGCGTCGGGGCCCGGCGAAGATGTGCCAGAGTTGCCACGTCCGGGTTGGGAGCACGTACCGTACGGCGGAACAGGCGTAACGGCGACACGTCGCGAACGGCGAGCGCTTCACGTACGCGACGTAGGTGAAGTACGCGGCCGGGCATCGGGAAGGGGCAGCCGGTTTTGACCACGCACGCACCGCGGGCGGCGCAGACACCGCAGTCGGTGAAGCTGCCTGCCACGCTCGACGAGGCCGTGGCGGCGCTCGCCGCCATGCCCGCCGCCGTGCCCGTCGCCGGCGGCACGGACCTGATGGCCTCGGTCAACTCGGGACAATTGCGCCCCGCCGCCCTCGTCGGCCTCGGCCGCATCAGTGAGATCCGCGGCTGGCAGTACCAGGACGGGCACGGCCTGCTCGGCGCCGGTCTCACCCACGCCCGCATGGGCCGCCCCGACTTCGCCGCGCTCTTCCCCGCCCTGGCCGCCGCCGCGCGCGCCGCGGGACCGCCCCAGATCCGCAACGCGGGCACCCTCGGCGGCAACATCGCGTCGGCCGCGCCGACCGGCGACGCGCTGCCCGTCCTCGCGGCCCTCGAAGCCGTGCTGATCATCGCGGGGCCCGGTGGCGCCCGCCGCGAGGTCCCCGTCGCCCATCTGCTCGCGGGCATGGAGATGCTGCGCCCCGGCGAGCTGATCGGCTTTGTGCGCGTGCCGTTGCTGCACGCCCCCCAGGTCTTCCTCAAGGCGACGGGACGCACCGGCCCCGGCCGCGCGATCGCCTCCGTCGCGCTGGTCCTCGACCCCGCGCGGCGCGCCGTGCGGTGCGCGGTCGGCGCCATCGCGCCGATGCCGCTGCGGCCCCTGGAGGCCGAGCAGTGGGTCGCCTCGCTGATCGACTGGGACGGCGAGCGCGGCAGCCTCGTCCCGGAGGCGGTCACCGCCTTCGGTGAGTACGTCGCCGCCGCCTGCGTCCCCGACCAGCCCCCGGCGGCCGACGGCACCGAACAGCCGCTGCCGCCCGGCGTACTGCACCTGCGGCGCACCGTCGCCGCGCTGGCCCGACGAGCACTGGGGAGGGCGCTGTCGTGAGCGACGAACAGAACACCCGCAACGGCGGCGGCTGGCAGCCGCATCCGCAGGGCGAGTACGACTCGGACGCCACGGCGTTCGTGCAGCTCCCCGAGGGCATGCTGGACGCCCCGCTCGCCGCGCCCGGACACGGCTATGTGCCGCCGCAGATAACGGTCAACCCGACCACGCCCGACGCCACCGACCCGGCCGCCACGGGCGCCTGGGTCATGCCGCCCGAGGTGACGGGTGCGACCGGCGGCGGGCAGACGGTGCGGTGGCCCGACGCGGGCACGGCGCAGGACCAGCAGCCGCAGTCCCAGCCCCGGCCCGGCCAGGCGGCGGACGACCCCGGCTACGACCCCCGGGCGACCGGACAGTGGAGCTTCGCCGAGGGCGACGCGGCGGGGCACCAGGCGTATGGCCACCAGGAGCACCAGGAGCACCAGGGCCACCAGGAGCACCAGGGCCACCAGGGCCAGCAGGAGCACCAGCAGGGGTACGAGCAGCAGGCGTACGAGAGCCAGGGCTACGAGCAGCAGCGGTACGGCCAGGGCTATGAGCAGCAGGGCTATGAGCAGCAGTACGGGCAGGGGGGCGCCGCTCCCTCGTCCGACATCACGGGGCAGTGGTCGATCCCGGTCGCCAATGGTGATCTCCCGGACGAATCGGGCGAGTTCACGGCCTCCGTGCTGACCGGGGACGACGGCTATCCCGTCCGTACGCAGCTGAACTCCTGGCCCGGGGGCGGTATGCCGCCCGCGACCCTGCCGGGCGGCGCCCCCGCGCCGTGGGCGACGGGCGCCGGGGCGGGTGCGCCGTGGGGCGCGCAGCCCCAGGAGGCGCTGGAGCAGGCCGCGCCCGAGGAGACGCCGGGCGCGCTGGAAGCGCTGGAAGCGCCGGGCGAGCCGCAGGAGAGCGGCTTCGAGCGGACGACGCTGCTGCGGGCGGTCAGTGTGCCGCCCGCCGGGCAGTCGGGCATCGAGGCGGCGAGAGCCGCGCAGGCGGCGCAGGCCGCGGTGGCCGTCGAAGAGGTCCAGGGCGCCGCCGAGGTCGCGCAGGAGGCCATGGTGACCGCGGAGGCCGATGCCCTCGCGGAGCCGGTGGCGGCAGCGGAGCAGGTGGACCCGGCGGACGCGGTGGACCTGGCGCACGCCAACGCCAACGCCAACGCCAACGCGGACGCGCTCGCCGTCGAGGTCGCCGAACGGGCGCCCGCGCATGAGGCCGCCGCTCCCGTGGACGGGGCCGGCACGGCCGACGTGCCCGCCGGACACGCCGAGCACAGCGAGCCCGCTGCCCCCGCCGAAGCCCTCGCCGAGCCCGGTGACGTACCGGCGGAAGCGGACGCGGCAGAGCACACGGACGTCGCCGACGAGCCCGGCAC
>NZ_WMBF01000473.1:0-4894 GCF_019400875.1 Streptomyces anatolicus
GAACCTGCCCCTGCCCCTGCCCCTGCCCGTACGCATGCTCCGCGCTGTCTTCATCGTCCCACCAGCCGCTTCCGGCGAGCCGAACTCGCCTGTCTCGTATGCACCTTTGAGGGGAGTCGACCGCGCGGCTACCGTGCGCCGCAGCCTCACCTCAGGGGGTACACATGTCCGAACCGTCCCGACGTTCCGTGCTCGGCACCGCCGGAGCCCTCGGCCTCGGCGCCGCCGCCGGCGGGGTGCCGCTCCCGGCCCATGCCGCCGACCGGCCCGTGAGGGCCCCGGCCTTCGATACGGATTCCGCGCGCTCGGCACTCAACAGACTCCTGCCGCGTCACGCGGAACAGTTCCGGCTCAGACTCCGTCCGGCGAAGGACGGACGCGAGGACCGCTTCCGGGTCACCGGCACCACCGGGCGGATCGAGGTGTCCGGCACGACACCGGCCGTGCTGCTCACCGGCGTCCACTGGTACCTGAAGTACGTCTGCGGCGCCCATATCACCTGGACCGGCAGCCAGTTGGCGCTGCCGCGCAGACTGCCCGCCCCGGCGCGGCCGCTGGAGCGGTCCACCTCGCTCCCCCACCGGTTCGCCCTGAACGACACCAACGACGGGTACACCGCGCCCTACGCCGACTGGACGTACTGGGAGCGGATGATCGACGTACTCGCCCTGCACGGCTGCAACGAGGTCCTGGTGGTGGCGGGTGCCGAGGCCGTCTACCACCGGGTCCTGAGGGAGTTCGGCTACTCCGACGCCGAGGCCAGGGCATGGCTGCCCGCCCCCTCGCACCAGCCGTGGTGGCTGCTCCAGAACCTCGCCGGGTACGGGGGTCCGCTGTCCGAGCGACTGATAGCCGACCGGGCGCGGTTGGGCCGCCGGATAACCGACCGGCTCCGCGCGCTCGGCATCGCGCCCGTGCTGCCCGGCTACTACGGGCACGTGCCCGACGGCTTCGTCGAGCGCAACGGCGGGGACGCGCGGGTCGTCCCGCAAGGCGTCTGGCACGGCTTCCAGCGGCCCGACTGGCTCGACCCGCGCACCACGGCCTTCGCGGAGGTCGCCGCGTCCTTCTACCGCCACCAGGAACAGCTCCTCGGCCCCGCCGACCTGTTCAAGATGGACCTGCTGCACGAGGGCGGCACCCCGGGTGACGTGCCCGTGCCCGACGCCGCCCGGGGCGTGGAGGCCGCCCTGCGCGCGGCGCGGCCCGGGGCGACCTGGGTGATCCTCGGCTGGGAGGCCAACCCGCTGCCCGCCCTGCTCGACGCCGTGGACAAGAAGCGGATGCTGATCGTCGACGGCGTCTCGGACCGGTACGCGAGCGTCACCGACCGCGAGAAGGACTGGGGCGGGACGCCGTACGCGTTCGGCACCATCCCCAACTTCGGCGGGCGTACGACGATCGGCGCCCGCACGCACCTGTGGAACGAGAAGTTCTTCGCCTGGCGCGACAAGGCGGGCAGCGCGCTGGTGGGGACCGCCTTCATGCCGGAGGCCACCGACCGCGACCCGGCCGCCTTCGAACTCTTCTCCGAACTGGCGTGGACCAAGAAGCCGTTGGACCGGGCCGCCTGGTTCTCCTCGTACGCCGATCTCCGGTACGGCGGGCGCGACCGGGAGGCGCGAGCTGCCTGGCGGGCGCTGCGCGACACCGCCTACCGGCACACCGCCGTGGAGCGCAGTGACCCCCACGACTCCCTGTTCGCCGCCCGCCCCGACCTCGCGGCGAACCGCGCCGCCGAATACGCGCCGCGCGCCCTCACCTACGACCCGGCCCGCTTCGACGCCGCGCTCACCGGGCTGCTCGGGGTGGCGGGCGCGCTGCGGGGCAGCGCCGCCTACCGGTACGACCTGGTGGACGTGGCCCGCCAGGCCCTCGCCCACCGCAGCCGCCGGCTCCTGCCGCAGCTGCGGGCCGCGTACCGGCGCGGGGACCAGGAGGCCTTCCGCGCCCTCTCGACGCTGTGGCTGCGGCTGATGCGGCTCTCGGACGAGGTCACGGGGACGCACTCCGCCTTCCTGCTCGGGCCGTGGATCGAGGCCGCCCGGCGCATGGGGACGACCGACGCCGAGCGCGCCGAGTTCGAGCGGACCGCCAAGGTGCTGATCACCGTGTGGGGCGGGCGCGCCACGGCCGACGGCGGCAGGCTCCACGAGTACGGCAACCGCGAGTGGCACGGGCTGATGAGCGACTTCTACGTGCCCCGCTGGCAGCGGTGGCTCGACGAGCTGGCGGACGCGCTCGCCGCGGGGCGCGAGCCGGTGCCGGTCGACTGGTTCGCGGTGGAGGAGCCCTGGACGCGGGAGCGCGAGGACTATCCGCTGCGGCCCGTCGGCGACCCGTATCGCGCCGCCTCGCGGGTGCGGGGCGTTCTCGCGCGGGCGCCCTACCAGGGGAGCGTGGAGGTCACCGCGGAGCCGCCCGCCTTCCCGCCCGGCGGCCACGCGCGCGTGACGGCCGTTTTCCGCAACGTCAACGGGCTGCGCGCGACGGGCCGCGTCGACTTCGCGTTGACCGGCGTCGAGGCGGAGCCGACGGGCCCGGTGTCCCTGCCGAGGGTGGGGCCCGGGGCCACGGGCAAGGTCACATGGCGGGCCAGCGCCCCGGACACACCCCTGGACAGGCCACTGCGTCCGCTGCCGTACGAGATCGCCGTGCGGTACGGCCCGGCGGGCGAGCGACGGGTGCGGCACGTCCACGAAGGGACCCTGTTCGAGGCGGGGCCGGTGAGCGGCAGCTGGCGGACATACTCCAACAACGCGGCCGTCTTCGGCGAGTGGGAGGGGCGGTACGCGATCGACGGGGGCGGGGCGGACCTGTGGAAGGGCACCGCGGAGTTCGGCGCGCTCTACCGGCCGGGGGCGCTGCGCGACGGGGTCTCGGTGACGGTACGGGTGGACGCGCAGGCGGCCACGGGGCCCTGGGCGCGGGCGGGCCTCATCGCCCGCGACGCGCTGGCGACGCCGGGCTCACGGGGGTTCGTGAACCTCGCCGTCACCCCGGCCAACGGCGTCGTGCTCTCGTACGACAGCAACGGCGACGGCACGCTGGACACGTACAAGAGGATCACGGGCGTCAGGGCACCCGTACTGCTGCGCCTGGCGCGCGCCGGGGTCTCCTTCACGGGCGCCTGCTCCACGGACGGCGGCGCCACCTGGCGGACGGTGGCGACGGTGACAGTGCCGGGCGCGGCCGCCGCACAGGACGTGGGCATGTTCATGAGCGCGGCGAACGGCGGTGACGAGGGGCGCGGAACGGCCGAGTTCAGCGGATGGGCGGTGACGTCGTAAAGGCGTGTTCCGTGGGGCACGTGTGTGCGAAGGTGAGGTCATGAACGCGGACTGGGAACAGCGGGTGGCCGAGGTCTGGAACTCCTTCGAGGCGTACGAGGAGGACCGCGCCGCGGAGTTCCGCGCGCTGATCGACGAGTTGGCCGCGGAGCTGCCCGAGGGCGACCCCCGCGGCCTCTTCGAGCGGGCCTGCGCCTTCGACTCCACCGGGCACTCCGACCGGGCCGTGCCGCTGTACCAGGAAGCCCTGGAGCGTGGCCTCGGCGGCTACCACAAGCAGCGCGCCGTCATCCAACTCGCCAGCTCGCTGCGGAACGTGGGCCGCGCGGACGAGGGCGTCGCGCTGCTCACACCGGAACTGGCCGGACCGCCGAACGAGTTGGACGACGCCGTCCGGGCCGTCCTGGCGCTGTGCCTGGCGGACCTCGGCCGTGAGCGCGAGGGGCTCGCCCTCGTACTCGGCACCCTCGCTCCCCATCTGCCCCGCTACCAGCGCTCGATGGCCCGATACGCCCGCGCCCTCGTGGAGCCCGTGCCCTCATGAGGTGACCAACCGACGATTCGCTCGTTTTGCTGAACGTGTCGTCGAATGTGCAGTCTCAGCCTTCCCAGTCCCCAGGCGCCAGCACCAACGCCAACGCCAGCGCGAGCGCCCCCGCTCCCGTCCTCGACGTGGAGCAGGCCGAGGCCGCCCTCGTCGAGCACTACCCGCGGCTCGTCCGGCTGGCCTACCTCGTGCTGCCGCCGAGCCTCGGCCGCAACCGCCGGGTCCTGACCGCCCACGCCCTCACGCAGCGCGCCCTGCCGCGCGGCCGCAAGTCGGGCACCGCGGTCGCCATCCCCTCGCAGCAGCGTGGTGGCGGCCCCCACCTGCGTGACCCCGGATACGCGTACGTACGCCTCCAGGTCGTGCGCGGCGCCCTCGACGCGGGGCTCCCCCTGACGTGGAAGGCCCTGCCGAGGCGGGCCCAGCTGCCACCGCTGCTGCCCCAGGTCCGGGGGCTGCGGCTCTTCCCGCGTGCGGGCGGCGCCGACGAACTCGCACTGGACCAGCGCCTGGCCAAGCTCTCGGGCCCCGCCCGCGCCGCCTACGTCCTGCGCGGCCTGGAAGGGCTCGACGACGCCGGCGTGTGCACGGTGCTGACGGCCGCCGGGTGCGACGACGTCGACGACGCCCTCGACGAGGCGGACGAGGTCGAGGCGCGCTACGCCCTGCTCGCCTCCCCCGAGTTCGACCCCTGCTCCCTCCAGGCGAGGCCGACCGACCTGATGCGGCGCAGGCAGCACATGAAGGCCGCCGGTGTCGCCGCCCTCGCCACACTGGTGTGCGGGGCGCTGCTCGGTATGCCCGGCGAGGGCTGGGGCCCCGACGGCGCCGCCGCTCCCCCGTACGCGCGAAATCCCGCCGCCCAAGCCGCCCTCGACCCGGGGCAGTTGACGGTGGCGACCACCAGCGCGTGGAAACGTTCCGCCCGCACCGACTTCTCCGTGTGGCCCGCCCGGGGCAACCTCACCGGCGACCGGGAACTCCTGCGCCGCGCCCTCGCCGTCTGGGCGCGGCCCGGTGGGACCGTCCAGGTGTCGGCCACCCCCGGCACCCCCTC
>NZ_WMBF01000474.1:0-4894 GCF_019400875.1 Streptomyces anatolicus
GCCGGGGGCCGGGCTGCCTGGGGATCGGCTGGCCGAGGATCGGCTGGCCGAGGCCCAGCTGCCCGAGGTCCAGCTGTCCGAGGTCTGCTCGTCGGGTGCCTGGTTGCCTGAGGAGCGGGCGTGTGGCCAGCGGGCGTCGGAGAGCCGGACATCTGCGGACCGGACATCAGCTGACCGGGCATCAGCTGACCGGACATCTGCGGACCGGATGCCTGACAAGTGGGCGTCCGACAAGTGAGCACCGGGGCCGACGGAAGGCAGCGGCGGGGTGCCCTTGAGCAGCCCCTCGTGCAGCGCGGCGAGTTCCCGGCCCGGGTCGACGCCGAGTTCCGCCACGAGCGTGCGGCGCGTGGCCTCGTACACCGCGAGCGCGTCCGCCTGTCGGCCCGCGCGGTGCAGGGCCAGCATCAGCAGGGCCTGCGCGGGCTCGCGCAAAGGGTGTTCGGCGGCGAAGGCGCGCAGGGGGGCGGTCGTCTCGCCGTGGCAGCCCAGTTCGAGGGCGCAGGCGAAGAGTTCCTCCTGGGCGGTGACGGACAGTTCGGTGAGCCGGTCGCGCTGGCGTCCGGCGTAGGGGCCCGGCAGACCGGCCAGCGGGGTGCCGTCCGACAGCGCCAACGCCGCCGTCAACTCGGCGTGGGCCTCAGCGTGTTGCCCGGCGGCACGCATGCGCCGCGCCGCGGCCACCCGGTCCTCCAGCTCGCACGCGTCCAGGGCGGCGCGCGGCACCCGCAGCGCGTAGCCGTCGCCCGCGGACACGAGGAGCCGGGCGGGTTCGCGGGAACGCCGGTCCGGTTCGAGCAGGGAACGCAGCCGGGAGACGTACGTACGCAGCGTGCCCACCGCGCGCGGCGGAGGTTCCTCGCCCCACAGCGCGTCCACCAGCTCCGACGTGGAGACGGGTCGCCCGTCGTGCAGCAGCAGTACGGCGAGGGTCGCGCGCTGTTGCGGTGAGCCGAGCTTCAGCGGTTTCCCGTCGCGCAGGGCCCGCACCGGCCCGAGGACCTGGAACCACAGCGCCTCGCCGGAGCCGCCCCGGCCGGCACCCCGCTCACCTTCCCGGCCCGACTCGCCGTACCGGCCCGGACCGCCGTCCGCGTCGCCCCGCATCGTCAGCCCGCACCCCTTGCCCCGTGACGCCCCGCGAATGTGCCCGTTCGTACTGGCCGCAGAGGACCATCCGCACCAAACGTTACGACAATCGCACCGTCCTGCTGACGCACCCAGTGCACTTGCGCCACCTTGTTGACCAGGTATTGACGCCGCTGAGACGTGGTGCGTGGCATATGCGCCAGAGTCCACGCACATTCGGCCGTAAGCGGTGGCCGGAGGGAACGCGTCCCGGTCCCGGCCCCTCCCCGCGCCTGCGCGCGTGTCCGGACGGGCAACGCCCGCTGCCCCGTCGACGGCCTCCCGCCGCCCCGGTCCGCACGACCGCGCCCGCTCCCGCCCCGGAGTCCGGCCCGGCGGCCGAACGGGCAGCGGCATCTGCCCTCGTTGACGTCCGTTTGTCTCTACGCACCGGCCCGCGCCTGAGACATCGTTCTACTCCCGTCCTCCCCTCCAGTTTTTCCTCGCGTCCAGGAAGAGAGCCAGGCCCCATGCCCACGTATCTGTCCCCCGGTGTCTACATCGAAGAAGTGGCCAGCGGTTCGCGCCCCATCGAGGGCGTCGGCACATCCGTGGCGGCCTTCGTCGGTCTGGCGCCGCGCGGGCCGCTGAACGAGCCGACGCTGGTGACCAACTGGTCCCAGTACGTGGCGGCGTTCGGCGAGTTCACGGACGGGTACTACCTGGCGCACTCCGTCTACGGCTTCTTCAACAACGGCGGTTCCGCCGCGTACGTCGTACGAGTCGGCGGCACCGACACCGTCGAAGGCACCGACTCCCGGCAGCAGGCCGCGGCCCCCGCGCAGGCGCCCAAGGAGCTGACCGCGGGCGAGCCCGTGGCGCTCGGCGCCTTCACGGTGTCGGCGATCACCGCGGGCACCGGCAACGGCGGCGCGCTCACCGTCGAGGTGCAGGACGGCGAGGGCGAGAGCACGGCGGACCGCTTCAAGCTGATCGTCAAGGACGGCGAGAAGGTCGTCGAGAGCTTCGACGTGAGCGCGAAGAAAACCGCGCGGAACTACGTCGTCACCCAGGTCAAGCAGCGCTCCAAGACCATCGTGCTCGAAGAGGCCTCGGCGGGCGGCCAGTTGGCCAAGCCCGAGGCGCAGTCCGTCACGCTCGCGCCGCCCGCGCCCGCCGCCGTACCCGCGACGGCCGCGCCGAGCGAGGCCGCGCCCCGCGTGGAGACCGCCCAGTTCATCGGCGACTCCGCCGACCGCACCGGGTTCGGCGGCCTGGAGGCGCTGGACGAGGTCAACATGGTGGCGGTGCCCGACCTGATGGCCGCCTACCAGCAGGGGCTCATCGACGAGGAGCAGGTCAAGGCCGTCCAGCTCGGGCTGATCGCCCACTGCGAGCTGATGGGCGACCGGATGGCCATCATCGACCCGCCGCCGTCACTGAATGCGCGTCAGGTGCGGCAGTGGCGACAGGAGTTGGCGGGCTACGACTCCCGTTACGCGGCTCTCTACTACCCGTGGATCAAGTCCTTCGACCCGGCGACCGGCCAGTCGGTGGTCGTGCCGCCGTCCGGTCACATGGCGGGCGTCTGGGCGCGCAACGACTCCGAGCGCGGCGTGCACAAGGCGCCCGCCAACGAGATCGTGCGCGGCGCGGTCGACCTGGAGCTGCAGATCACCCGGGGCGAGCAGGACCTGCTCAACCCGGTCGGCGTCAACTGCATCCGCGCCTTCCCGGGCCGCGGCATCCGGGTGTGGGGCGCGCGCACGATGGCGTCGGACCCGGCCTGGCGCTATCTGAACGTGCGCCGCTACTTCAACTACCTGGAGGAGTCGATCCTGATCGGCACCCAGTGGGTGGTGTTCGAGCCAAACGACCAGGCGCTGTGGGCGCGCATCCGCCGCAACGTCTCGGCGTTCCTGGTCAACGAGTGGCGTTCGGGCGCGCTGTTCGGCTCGCGCCCCGAGGACGCGTTCTACGTGAAGTGCGACGCGGAGACCAACCCCGTCGAGTCGGTCGACCTCGGCCGGGTCGTCTGCGAGATCGGCATCGCGCCGGTCAAGCCCGCCGAGTTCGTGGTGTTCCGGCTCGCGCAGTTCTCCGGCGGGGGCGGCGAGCTGGAGGAGTAGACCGCCCGCGCGTACGTACGTAGAGCACCGCCCACTAGAACCGCTACAGGAGTGAACTCCCTTGTCCCTTCAGCCCGGTGACGCCCTCACCACACACAATTTCGGCCTGCAGATCGACGGCGTCATGGTCGAGTATCTGCAGGAGGTCAGCGGCCTGTCGATGGAGCAGGACGTCATCGAGTACCAGCAGGTGTCGGCGGACGGGAAGCCCGTCGTAAAGAAGATGCCCGGCGTGAAGAAGGCCGGCGAGTGCACGGTCACGCGCGGCATGACGCAGAGCCCCGTCTTCAGCGAGTGGATCAACAAGTCCATCGCGGGCGACATGGGTTCCGCGCGCAAGAACGCCACGATCATGATGATGGACTACCAGAACAACCCGGTGAAGCGGTACAACCTGCGCAACGCCTGGTGCAGCAAGGTGGAGACCAGCGGGGTCAAGGCGGGCGACGCGGCCGCGCTGACCGAGCAGGTCACCATCGTCTTCGAAGAGCTGGTCATCGAATAATGCGGCGCGAAGGGCCGGCAGGAGTGGCACCCGGGGCGGCGTCCGCCCCGGGTGGGGTGGCGGGGGCCCGTGAACCCCTGCGCACGGAGTTCGAGTTCGAGTTGCCGCGTGGTTTCGTGGACGAGTCCGGGACCGTGCACCGCGCCGGTGCGATGCGGCTGGCGACGGCGCGCGACGAGCTGGTCCCGCTGCGGGATGTGCGCGTGCGCGAGAACCCCGCGTATCTCTCGGTGGTCCTGCTCGGCCGGGTCATCACCCGGCTCGGCACGCTCGGCTCCGTCCACGACGGCACGGTGGAGAACATGTTCGCCTCCGACCTCGCCTTCCTCCAGGACTTCTACCGGCAGATCAACGCGGAGGGGCACACGCGGGCGGCCGTGGCGTGCCCGCACTGCGCGGAGTCCTTCGAGGTGGAGCTGGCCGGGAGCCGCCTGGGGGAATCGTGACGTACGCGGCCGACCGCATCGAGGAGGAAGTCGCTTACCTCGCCTACCACTTCCACTGGGGCATGGACGACATCCTCGACCTCGAACACGCGGACCGGCGCGCGTACGTGGCGCGGACGGCGAGGCTGGTGGAGCGGGCGGAGGCCGGGCAGTGAGGGGCGGTGCGGGTGCGGGCGCGGGTGCCTGTTGGGCGTAGGAATGTTGGGCGTCGTTGGTTGGTGAGTCGAGGTAAGTGATGGGCTTGTTCGGGTGGCGGCGGGGGCGTGGCGCCGTGGAGGCGTCTCGCGGGGCTGACCTCGGTGCCGGTGCCGACTCGCGTGCTGAGGCTGTGTCAGGCGTACGGGGCCGTGGCTGGGTTTCCGTGCCGCCGGTCCAGCGTGTGCTCGCGGCGCCTCGTACGGTTGCCGAGCAAGGCTTTGGCGCGCTGCTCGCCACGCATCAGGACCCCTCGCTGGGTGGGCAGTTGGGTCACGCGGTGGAGGCCTCCGCTCCTGGCGGGCTGCTCCGTGACGTCCTCACACCCGTGGCCGGGCGGCCGGGGAGCCTTGAGCTGCCCTCGTTGAGTCTGCCTGTGCGGGCTTTGACGGGTGGGGAGTTGGCGGGCGAGGCGGATGCTGGGGGTGTCTCGGAGGCGTCGCCGGTCGGCGGCTCTGTCCGGAGCGACCCCGAGGGAAGCAGGGCCGCACGGCAGGGTGCCGGAACGCCTGACGCCGCTCCGGCCGCCGAGGCGCCCCACCCCGTACGAC
>NZ_WMBF01000475.1:0-4889 GCF_019400875.1 Streptomyces anatolicus
CGCCACGACAGGGGTCGCGGCGGAGCTGCTGGTGTGGGAGATGGCGGGCGGGTAGCCGTAGGGCGCGGAGACCGGGGGCCCCGCGGGGCCTCAGAGCTCCGCGAGTACCGCGTCCGTGAACGGCGGCCAGACCTCCACGGCCCAGGGCCCGAAGGGCCGGTCGGTGAGGGCGACACAGGCCGCCCCCGCGTCCGGGTCCACCCACAGGAACGTGCCGGCCTGCCCGAAGTGCCCGAACGTCCGGGGCGACGACGAACTCCCCGTCCAGTGCGGCGACTTGGAGTCCCGGATCTCGAACCCGAGCCCCCAGTCGTTGGGGTTCTGGTGCCCGTACCCCGGCAGCACACCCTTGAGACCCGGGTACGTCACCGTCATCGCCGCCGCCACCGTCCGCGCGTCGAGCAGCCGGGGCGCCTGCACCTCCGCCGCGAACCTGACGAGGTCGTCGACGGTGGACACCCCGTCCTTGGCGGGCGAACACTCGCCCTCCAGCGCGGTGGCGGTCATCCCGAGCGGTTCCAGCACCGCCTGCCGCAGATACTCCGCGAACGGGATGTCCGTCGCCTTGGCGATGTGATCGCCCAGCACCTCGAACCCGGCGTTCGAGTACAGCCGCCGCGTCCCCGGCGCCGACGTCACCCGGTGCTCGTCGAAGGCGAGCCCACTGGTGTGCGCGAGCAGGTGACGTACCGTCGACCCCTCCGGCCCGGCGGGCTCGTCGAGCTCGACCGCCCCCTCCTCGTACGCGACAAGGGCCGCGTACGCCGCGAGCGGTTTGGTGACCGAGGCGAGGGCGAAGCGCCGGTCCGTCGGCCCGTGTGCCCCGGCGAGTGTCCCGTCCGCGCGGACGACAGCGGCGGCCGCCGTGGGAACCGGCCAGTTCTCGATCATCGCCAAGCTCTGCATGCCCACGAGCCTAATGAGATCTGCCCCTCGCTTCCCACCGACCCCCTCGATCCACTGATCGATCCCCTCAGCCGCTCACATCGATCCACGAATCCGCTTGCTTGGAGCGCACTCCAAGGTCATAGCGTGAGGAACATGACGGTGATGGAGACCACGAGCGCAGCATCCCGCCCCGCATCCGGGTCCGCCCGCTGCGAGTCGGTACCGTCCGGGCCCCCGCGCCCGGACGGCCAGAACCACTACACGATCAGCGAGGTCGCCGCCTTCACCGGCCTCACCGCGTACACCCTGCGGTGGTACGAGCGGATCGGCCTGATGCCCCACATCGACCGCTCCCACACGGGCCAGCGCCGCTACCGCAACCGCGACCTGAACTGGCTCGCCTTCGTCGGCAAGCTCCGGCTGACCGGGATGCCCGTGGCCGACATGGTCCGCTACGCGGAGCTGGTGCGCGAAGGCGAGCACACCTTCCCCGAGCGCCAGGAACTCCTGGAGCGGACCCGGCGCGACGTCCGCGCCCGCATCGCGGAGCTGCGGGACACCCTCGCCGTCCTCGACTACAAGATCGACACATACGCGGGCGCCCGCAAGGCGTCGGAGAGGTACTGAACACAGATGACGGTGGAGAACACGTACGACGGGATCGCCACGGCCCGGCTCGGCACCCACGGCCCCGAGGTCGGTGTCCAGGGCCTCGGCTGCATGGGCATGAGCTTCGCCTACGGCCCGACCGACGCCGATGAGGCCCGCGCCACCCTGGACCGCGCCCTCGAACTGGGCGTCACCCTCTATGACACCGCCGACGTCTACGGCATGGGCGAGAACGAGAAGTTCCTCGCCCCCTTCGTCAAGGCGCACCGTGACGAGATCGTCATCGCCACCAAGTTCGCCCTGGCCATCGATCCGGGCGAGCCGACGGAGCGGCGCATCGACAACTCCCCCTCCTACATCCGCTCCAGCGTCGAGGCCAGCCTGCGCCGCCTCGGCACGGACACCATCGACCTCTACTACATGCACCGCCGCGACCCGGAAGTCCCCATCGAGGAGGCGGTCGGCGCGATGGCCGATCTCGTCACCGCGGGCAAGGTCAAGCACCTCGGCCTGAGCGAGGTCACCGGCGACGAACTGCGCGCCGCCCACGCCGTCCACCCCATCGCCGCCGTCCAGTCGGAGTGGTCGCTCTTCAGCCGCGACATCGAGCGGGGCGTGGTCCCGGCGGCCGCCGGGCTCGGCGTGGCGCTCGTGCCCTACTCGCCGCTCGGCCGCGGCTTCCTCACCGGCGCGTTCGTCAACGCGGACAAGGAGCTGGGCGAGGACGACTTCCGCCGTCACCAGCCCCGCTTCACCGGTGCCAACGCCGCCGCCAACGCGGCCCTCCTGGCCCCCGTCCGCACGGTCGCCGAAGCCCATGGCGCGAGCCTCGGCCAGATCGCCCTGGCCTGGGTGCAGCAGCAGTCCGCGGTCCACGGCCTGCCCGTCGTCCCGATCCCCGGCACCCGCAAGCGCACCCGCGTCGAGGAGAACACCGCGGCCACCCGCATCACCCTCACCGACGACGAACTCGCCCTGCTCGCCCCGATCGCCGCCGACGTCGCGGGCGACCGCTACGCCGACATGACGTTCACCTCGGCGGGCCGCGAGTAGCCGGGCCGCGAGTAGCCGGGCTCCCTGCTCACAGTTCCGCCAGCAGCTCGGTCTTCTTCGTCGTGAACTCATCGTCCGTGAGCAGCCCCGCCTGGTGCAGCTCGCCCAGGTGCCGGATGCGGTCCGCGATGTCCGCCGGGTCGCGCCGGACAGCCGGGACGGACGGGGCGCCGACGCCGTCGGAGGTCAGGGCCGGGCCGCAGGCGCGCACCGCCGCGAGGACCGACGCGGCGAACGGCAGCGACTCGTGGACCGGGCCGTAGCCGAGCCCGAAGACCACGGCCGCCGGATCCTGGTCGGCCTGCGCGGGCTGCGCCACGGGGGAGTCACGGCGCAGGAGCCGCAGATGGCCCTCGAAGACCTCCGGCGAACGCCATTCGACGCCAATCAGGTCCGCGAGGGGAAAACTCTGGTCGCCGGCCTTCCACTTCGCCGACGACGCGCCCGTCCAGAACCAACGGAAGGACACCTGCTTGCCGTCGAACGAGGCCTTCGCGTCGTACGCCTTGAACTGCAGCGGCGCCTCGGGGGCGGCAACCAGATAGCGGTCGGGAGGGTCATCGTCCGCTGTGATCAGTGCTCGCAGCTCGTCCGCGTAGTACTCGGCGAGCGTCTCCCGCTCGGCCGGCAGCACCAAGCGGTACGGGTCGCAGCCGTCCTTGAGCTGACCGGCCGCCGCCTCCATCAGAGGATCGGCGCCCGGCCTCGGGACGGCATGCAGAACGACGGTCCCGCGTTTGCCGGGAGAGAGAGTCACCGCTGCGATCGCCTCATGCGGGATACGCCGTTCACCGAGCGCTTGGTAGAGCTTCGGCGTGCGGATTCCCCGTTCGAAGCGGATGAGCACGGAGTCGGACTCGAACTCCCAGGCGGCGTGAAATCCGGCCAGTACATCACCCATGCGGCTCATCGTAGGCGGCACGCGCGCCTCCGTCCCTCCTGCGGCGGGCCGCTGTTTCGTCGATTTCTACGCGCGTCAGGCCGCCGCCCCACCGGAAATGTTCTTCCGGCAGGCGTCGTCCGCACTCGCGCACCGCACTCCCTGGTACGCGCCGGTGCCGATCTCGGCGAAGTTGCGCAGGCTCTCCGTGCCCGGCTCGAAGTAGCCGGTGTGCCCCGCGGCGCCCGCCGCGGAGAGCACCCGCGCGCCGAAGCCGCCGGAGACCGGGTCGGCGCCATGGCCGAGCCCGCCGACCTCCAGATACGGCACATCCTGAATCCAGTCGTCACTGTCCCGCGCGGCCCAGATCCGGGCCCGGGTACCGAGCTGCGACGCCCGGTCGGCGCGCATGCCGGGGCTGCCCGCGACCGTGATGTCCCTGACCCGCGAGGGCAGCGTCCGCGCGGCCACACCGCACACCACGGAGCCGTAGCTGTGGCAGTACAGCGCCACCGGGGAGCGCCCGGGGAGCGCCCGCACCATGGAGTCGAGGCGCACGGCCCCGCTCTCGGCGCGCATGGACGTGGCCGCGTCCACGCCGATGCCCACGGGCGCGGTGTAGTCGGCCCAGGCGATCACGGCGGTACGCGCGCGCGGGTCGACGGCGCGCTCCTCGCGGTAGAGCGCCTTCGCCATGCCCACCGGCGCCGAGTACTTGCGCCACGTCCGCTCGAAGGTCAGCACGTTGGTGTCGACGCCGGGCACCACCACCGAGACACGGCGGGCCTTGTCGAGATCCCCGAAGACCTCGGCCATACGTCCGGAGCCCATGGGGTCGAAGGCGAGGACCTGGCGGTTCGGGCGCATCATGACCCCGAAGCGCTTCATCCGGCGCTCGGCCTCCTGCTGCCCCAGGGGCGAGAGGCGTTTGTCGTGCATGCGCTCGCGCTCGACCTTGCGGGCCTGGCCCAGGGCGATGCGGTTGGCGCGGTAACGCAGCTCGGGGGGCGCGCCGTTCATGTTGCCGACCGCGAGCGGGTAGCGGGCGGCCAGCCGGTCGCGCTGCCGCTTGTCGAGCGAGGCGAAGAACTGGGTGAGCCGAGCGGCGGGAGCGTCGGGGTCGGGCAGCGCGTGCCCGTTGATGCTTCCCCGCTCCCAGGCGGAGAGCGCGGCGGCGAGAGGCGACGACTCGCCTCCGTTGTCGCGGACGGCGGTCCAGCCCGTGGTCGCCAGCATGACGAACACGACGGCCAGCGCGAGCAGCGTGCGCCAGGCGTTGAGGTGGGGGGATGAGTCGAAGGAAGTCACTACGGAACACCCTAGGAGAACCCAGATGCATACCGTGCATCGCGTGAGGCAGATCACGTTTCCGTAAGGGTAATTGAGGCATAGCAGGCGCATCCGGAGCGCCGCGGTCACGCTCCGTGCGTGGCGCGGGGGGTGGGGGACGGGTCAGAGG
>NZ_WMBF01000476.1:0-4884 GCF_019400875.1 Streptomyces anatolicus
GCCCTGCCCCTCTCCCCCGACGACGAGGGCTACCTGGCGGCGGCGAAGAACAACCGCGAACTGCTGCGCCGCGTGTTCGGCAGGACGACGACGCACAGCTTCTTCCACGTGCCGTACGCGCTGCGCCGCAGCATCCTCACGGAGATCGCCGAGCGCTTCCCCGAGGAGACGGCGGCCACGGCCCGCAGCCGCTTCCGCTGCGCCGAGGACTTCGCCCTCGTCTCCTCCCTGCACCAGCACTACGCGTACCTCACCGGGCGGGCGGTGCCGGGCTCCATCTCGTACGACTTCGTGGACATCGGCGACCGCGCCGACCACGCGCGCCTGGGGCGGCTGCTCCAGAACCGCGACCGGACGGCGTTCTGCATCGGGGAGTCCCCCGACAGCGGTATGGCGGACGAGGAGATGGCGCTCGCCATCAGGTCGTTCCTGACGGCGTACTTCCCCGTCCGCTCGCCCTACGAGGCCTGAGGCGAGGAGGTCCCGGAAGGCAGGAAGAGCCGCCGGACGACGCGTTCGGCGGCCTTCCCGTCGTCGTAGGGGCAGAAGCGCGTCCGGAACGCGGACCGCAGCTTCGCGGCCTCCGGCGTGTCCCAGCCGCCGCCACGGAACACCTCGGTCAGCTCGTCCTCCGTGGTGGCCACGGCCCCCGGCGTCTCGCCCGGCCGCCCGGAGAGCAGGTCGAAGTAGGTGCCTCGGGCCAGGCGGTAGGCCTGCCAGTCGGGGGCGTACGTCACGATGGGGCGGTCCAGGCAGGCGTAGTCGAACATCAGCGACGAGTAGTCCGTGACGAGCGCGTCCGAGGCGAGGCCCAGGTCCTCCACGCGCGCGTGCCCGGTGACGTCGATGAGCTGCGGGTGCGCGTCGAGCCCGGCGTCGGCGCCGTAGAAGTAGTGGGCGCGCACGAGGACGACGTACTGGGGGCCGAGCCGTTCGGCGAACCGCTTGAGGTCCAGGCGGGGCAGGAAGCCCTTCTGGTAGTCGCGGTGGGTCGGCGCGTACAGCAGCACGGTCCGTCCGTCGCCGACGCCCAGCTGCGTGCGGATGCGGGCGATCTCCTCCTCGCCCGTGGTGAAGTACACGTCGTTGCGCGGATAGCCCGCCTCCAGCGGCTGGTAGGCGGTGGAGGGGTAGACGCGCTCCCAGATCTCCGTGGAGTGCGGGTTGGCGGAGAGGCTGAAGTCCCACTGGTCGGTGTGGTCGAGGACCTTCTGGAAGCTGATGCCGTGCGTGCCCGCCGGGTAGCGGCGCTGGTCCAGGCCCATCTTCTTGAGCGGGGTGCCGTGGTGGGTCTGGAGGTAGACCTGGCCGGGGCGCTTGGTGAAGCCGCCGGGGAAGCTGGAGTTGTTGATGAGGTACGTGGCCGTGGCCATCGCCTGCCAGTAGCGCCGGGAGCCCTCGACGACGTACTCGACCCCGGCGGGCACCTTGTGCTTGTGGCGTCCGGAGACCACCCACACGCCCCGGATGTGCGGGGCCAGCTCGCGGGCCTTGGCGTGGATGGCGGCGGGGTTGCAGGAGACCGCGCGGTTCCAGTAGGCGCCGTAGACCGCGAGGTGCGGGTCGAGGGAGCGGTGCAGGTCGGTGCGGTAGGCGGCGCGCATGGCGCGGGCGCGCAGCCTCTTCTTCTGCTGCTCGAGGTGCCGGGTGAGGCGCAGGCGCCGGGTCTCGGCCTTGCGCAGGCCTTCGTAGGCGGTGAAAGAGGCGGCGGCGAGGGCCTTCTCCTCGGGGGTGCGGGGCTCGGTGCCCGGGACTGCGTGGGCGCGGTGGAGGCGGGCCGCCTCGCGGAAGAAGTCGCGCCGGTCGCCCGCGCGGATCCGGCCCGGGTCGTCGAGGACGGCGAGGAGGTGGGCGGTGGCGTGCGGCAGGAGCCGGGCGCGGTCGGCGGGCCCGGCGGCGGCGAGCAGTTCCTCGTACCGCCCGACGAGCGCGAAGTGGTGTCTGCCCGGCGTCTTGGCGAAGCTGCCGCCGCGCCGCTCGCGCCAGCGCACACAGCTCCGGTCGAGGACGGCCGGCCGCTCGCCCGCGCGCAGGGTCGCGGTCTGGACGGGCACCACGTCCTCGTACGCCCCTTCGGAGAAGACCAGTTGCTGCTCGCGCCAGAAATCGCGGCGGAATACGCGGTTCCAGGCGGCCGGGGTGGCGGCCAGCGGGTCGCCGGTGAGCGGGTCGCCGCCGGGGCGGACGGTCTCCCACCAGTCGACGCGGTCATGCGCGAAGAGCAGGACGTCCGGGTCGCCGTGGTCCGTGAGGGCCGCGTCGATGGCTTCGAGGGCGCCCGGAAGGAGCACGTCGTCGCCGTCGAGGAAGAGGAGGTGGCCGCCGGTGGCGCGCTCGGCGCCGGTGTTGCGGGCCGGACCCGGGCCCACCTGGGAGGGGAGGCGCAGCAGTTGCACGCGCGGGTCGCGCTCGGCGTACTCCTCGGCGATCGCGGCGCAGGCGTCGGGCGAGGCGTCGTCGACGACGATCAGTTCGAGGTCGCCGAAGGACTGGGTGACCACCGAGTCCAGGCATTCGCGCAGGTAGCCCTGGACGCGGTGGGCGGGGACGACAACGGAGAAGCGCGACATGACAACCGACCGTAGTCATCGGGGCACGGCCTGTCGAAGACCTCTCGTCACTCATTGGGGTGACAGACGCCGACGGTACTGACCGTCGGAAGCGACGAGCGGGCAAATGGGGCTAAATATGCCGTACTCCCATGAAAGGCCGGTCGCCGTGCAGCCCCGTCTCAGCGTCGTCGTGCCCATCTACAACGTCGAGGAGTTCCTGGAGGAGTGCCTGGAGTCGATCGCCCGGCAGACCCTGCGCACCACGGCCGGCCCGGGACGCTCCGGGGGGCCCGAGGGACCCGAGGTGGGCGGCCTCGAATGCGTGATGGTCGACGACGGCTCGACCGACGCCAGCCCGCTCATCGCGCGTGAGTTCGCCGCCAGGGACCCCCGTTTCGTCTACGTCCGCCAGCGCAACGCGGGGCTGAGTGCCGCCCGCAACACCGGCGTGCGCAAGGCGTCGCCCACCGCCGAGTTCCTGACCTTCGTCGACAGCGACGACGTGGTGCCGCACGACGCGTACGAGCGGATGATCGCGAGCCTGGACGAGACCGGCTCGGACTTCGCGAGCGGCAACGTCTGGCGGCTCACCGAGCGCGGCCGCTCGCAGGCGTGGCAGTACAAGTGGCTGACCGAGCCGCGTACCCGTACGCACATCTCCCGCGACCTGGACCTGCTCTCCGACCGCGTGGCCTGGAACAAGGTGTTCCGCCGCGCCTTCTGGGACCGGCACCGCTTCACCTTCCCCGAGGGCAAGCTCTACGAGGACACGCCCGTGATGATCCCGGCGCACTTCCTCGCCGGGTCCGTGGACGTGCTCAGCGACCACGTCTACTACTGGCGGGTCCGCGAGGGCTCCATCACCCGGCGGCGCACCGACGTCAAGGGCGTGCGGGACCGGATCGCGGCGTGCGCCCACGTCAGCGGCTTCCTCGCCGAGCACGCGCCGGAGATGAAGAAGACGTACGACGCCTCCTGCCTGCGCGACGACTTCGTCTACTTCCTGGAGGGGCTGCCGATGGGCGGCCCCGAGTACCGCGCCGCTTTCATGACGGACACGGCGGCCTTCCTGCGCCGCGCCGACCCGTCCGTGATCGCCGGGCTCCCCGTCGACCTGCGCATCAAGTGGCAGCTCGTGCGCGAGGCGCGCACCGCCGAACTCATCGAGCTGCTCGCCTTCGAGCGGACCAACGGCACCGCCTTCCACGTCCGCGGGGCGCTGCGCCGCCGCGCCTCCTACCCGGGCGTCGGTCGCGTCCCCGAGAAGCTGGCGCGGCTCGGGCGTGGCGAACTGCCCGTCGTGGCGCGGGCCGGTGAGGCGCGGTGGGACGCCGAGGGGAAGCTGCGGATCAGCGGATACGCGTACGTACGCAATCTGGCGGCGACCCGCCCCGGGCACTCCGTCAAGACGGGGCTGCTCAAGTCGGCGCACAGCAGGGGGCGGTTCCGCCACGTGCCGACGAGGACGGTCGCCGCGCCGCACGCCACCGAGCAGTCGCGGCAGCGGCTGCACTGCTACGACCTGTCCGGCTTCGAGATGACCGTCGACCCGGAGCAGTTGAAGACGGGCGGGACCTGGCAGCCGGGCAACTGGCTGCTCGGCGTGGTCGTCGCCGGTCACGGCACGGTGCGGCGCGCGGCCGTGCGGTCCGCCGACGGGGCGTCCGCCCAGTCCCTGGTGCGCGAACTCGGCGACGGGCTGCGCCTGGTCCTCGGCTACAGCAAGGGGCGGCTCGTGCTGCGGGTCCAGGAGTACGCGGCGCGCGTGGACGCCCATCGGCGCGACGGCGGCGACGTGGTGCTCAGCGGGAGCCTGCCGGGGCGGGTGCGGCCCAGGGCCCTGCGCCTCACCCACAAGCACTCCGGCACGGACCTCGACTACCCGGTGGCCCTCGCGGACGACCGCTTCGAGGTCCGGGTGCGGCTCGCGGACCTCGCGGAGGTGGCGCCGACCCCGCACCTCGCGCCCAAGGAGGTCGAGCCGCCGCACGGTGACCGCTGGCAGGCCAACCTCGTACTGCCCGACGGCAAGCTGAAGTCCCTCGCGGCGACGCTGGACCTGGCGCCAGGGCGGTACGCGTCGGACGCGGGCCGCGAGCTGTGCGCCACCGCCAACGACCAGGGCCAGCTGGTCGTCGAAGTGACCCGGCAGCCGATCGCCGACCGCGTCGCGTGGGGCGCGGACGGCACGCTGACCGTCGATCTGCTGGCGTCGGAGTCCGGCTGGCCCGAGGCGGAGTTCGTCCTGCGGCACAGCGGCCGCGACGAGGAGCTGACGGTGCCGGCCGTGCGCGAGGGCGAGCGGCTGCGGGCGGTGGTGGCGCCGGGGGGC
>NZ_WMBF01000477.1:0-4867 GCF_019400875.1 Streptomyces anatolicus
TCCTCGTACGGCGACGTTGCGGCCCACGGTTGTGCCGCTGGAGTGGGAGCGGATGGGGGATCCGCCGGCTCGGCGGCCTGTGCGGGAGTTGGGGAACGGGCCTACGGATCTGGCCCTGCTGGCCAGTGCGTTGGAGCGGGCGGCGCGGTCTGTCTCGGCGGATCAGGTGCCGTCGCTTCTTTAGGCGGGCTTCTGTTCCGTCCCCTTTGTCGCGGGGGCGCTTGCGTGCCGTACGCCCGTTTTATCGGTTCCCGGCACCTGGGCGTTGTGCCCACCCGTGCCGCCCTGCGGCACGCCTGCCCACAACGGGCAGGCCCCTGGCCTCAGCGGATCATCATCCCCGGCACGCCTGCCACGACGGGGAGGACCCGGCCCGGCACGCCTGCCCACAACGGGCGGGGTTCTGCCCGCGACGGGGTGGGGCCGCACGCCTGCCCACAACGGGCGGGCCCCTGGCCTCAGCGGCGGCCTCAGCGGATCGTCGCCCCGTACACCCTTTCCACCCGCATCGTGATCAGTACGCGGCGCTCCGCGACCATTACCTCTCGGTACTCCGCCCAGTTCGGGTGTTCGCCCGCCGCCTTGCGGTAGTAGTCGACCAGGGCCTCCACCTCGGGGCCCTCGGGGTCCTTGCCCGGGCCCGTGAGGGTGACCGTGCCCTCCGCCGTGGCCCAGGCCATGCCGTCGGGGTGGGTGACCTCCAGCGCGGCCCGTGCGTCACGGCGCAGGTTGGTGGTCTTCGCGGTGCCCGCCGTCGTCGAGATCTGGAGGAGGCCGCTGGCACGGTCGTACGACGGCAGGACCGGGGAGAGCTGAGGGCGGCCGTCCGCCTTGATCGTCGCGAGGACGCCGAGGCGGCTGTCGGCGAGCAGCGCGTGCGGGTCGAAGGCGTCGGAGGCGTCGGAGGCGTCGGAGGCCTGGGAAGAGCCGACCGTGGGTTCAGTCATGTCGGGGCCAACCCGCGCCCCGGTGGTGCCTATTCCCCCCAGTGGTGTGACAAGACCGGCTACGCGCCGATGACGGCACGTCACAACGCCATCACGATCAACGAGTTGACACCGCAGGCCATCTTGCCGCCCCTCCCCGCACGGGCGTAGACAGGCCGCACGGGACTCGTCAGGGAAGAGAACGGGGCAGTGATGCGCAGCACTCTTCGCAGTACACGCAGGGCGCCACTCCATCGGCGCACCACCGCCAGGATCGCCGCGGCCGTCGTCGCGGGAACGCTCGCGCTCACCGCCACCGCGTGCGGTGGCGACGGCGACGACGACGGGAAGAAGGGAGGCGGCGGCAAGGACGACGGCGCGTCGGTCCAACTGCCCAAGCTGGACGGGGAGAACGTCTCCGTCTCCGCCGTGTGGGGCGGCTCGGAGCGCAAGGTCTTCCTGAAGGTTCTGGAGGAGTTCGAGAAGAGGACGGGCGCCAAGGTCTCCTTCGTGCCCGCGCAGGACCCCATCATCAGCTTCCTGGAGTCGAAGGTGGCGGGCGGTGAGCCGCCGGACGTCGCGATGCTGCCGCAGGTCGGCGCGATCGAGCAGGCCGTGGAGAACAAGTGGGCCAAGCCGGTCGGCGCCGAGGCGCAGAAGCAGCTCGACAAGAACTACGCCAAGGGCTGGCAGGAGCTCGGCGCGGTCGACGGCGAGCAGTACGGCGTGTACTTCAAGGCGGCCAACAAGTCGCTGGTCTGGTACAACACGCGCGTCTTCGAGAACGCGGGTGTGAGCGAGCCCAAGACCTGGGACGACTTCATGAAGACGGCCCAGACGATCTACGACTCCGGGGTGCCGCCGGTATCGGTGGCGGGCGCCGAGGCGTGGACGCTCACCGACTGGTTCGAGAACATCTATCTGTCGCAGGCGGGCCCGGAGAAGTACGACCAGCTCGCCCAGCACAAGATCAAGTGGACGGATCCGTCCGTGAAGGAGGCGCTGACCACGCTCGGTGAGCTGTTCGGGAAGAAGGGCTTCATCGCGGGCGGTGCGGACGGCGCGCTCCAGACGGAGTTCCCCGCGTCCGTGAAGCAGACCTTCAAGGGCGGCGACCAGCCGAAGGCGGGCATGGTCTTCGAGGGCGACATGGTCTCGCTGCCGATCTCGGAGACGAAGGCGAAGGTGGGCACCGACGCGAAGGTGTTCCCGTTCCCGGCCGTGGGCGAGGAGTCGCCCGCCGTGGTCGGCGGTGACGCGGCGGTCGCGCTGAAGGACAGCAAGGGCGCGCAGGCGCTGCTGACCTTCCTGGCCTCGCCGGACGCGGCCGAGATCTGGGCCGAGGCGGGCGGTTTCATCTCGCCCAACAAGAGCCTCGACCTGGCGGCCTACCCGAACGACGTGCAGCGCAGCATCGCCAAGGCGCTCATCGCGGCGGGCGACGACATCCGCTTCGACATGTCCGACCAGGCCCCGCAGGCCTTCGGCGGGACGCCGGGCAAGGGTGAGTGGAAGGCGCTGCAGGACTTCCTGAAGAACCCGAAGGACGTCGAGGGGACACAGCAGACGCTGGAGACGGCCGCCGCCAAGGCCTACAAGGACTGACGCGATGGCGTCCGCGAACGCCGGGGGCACCGCCAAGGTGGCGCCCCCGGCCCCGACCCCGCGCAAGAGCGTGACCGGCACCCGCAGGATGGTGGCGGTGCTCTTCCTGCTGCCCGCCCTGGTGCTGCTCGGCGCGCTCGTCCTCTACCCCATCGGGTACTCGCTGTTCCGCAGCTTCTTCGACTCGTCGGGCGACTTCACGGCGTTCGGCAACTACAAGACGCTGTTCACGGACGACAGCATTCTGACCGCCATCAAGAACAACGCGATCTGGCTGGTCGTGGCGCCCACGGTGGCGACCGCGCTCGGTCTGATCTTCGCCGTGCTGACCGAACGGGTGCGCTGGGGCACGGCGTTCAAGCTCGTCATCTTCATGCCGATGGCGATCTCGATGCTGGCCGCGGGCATCATTTTCCGGCTGGTGTACGAATCCGATCCCGACCGGGGCGTCGCCAACGCGGTGGCGGTGAGCGTGCACGACACGTTCGCGGAGTCCTCGGCGTTCCCGCAGGCGCACCCCAGCATGAAGTCGCCCCTGAAGTCGGCCGGTGGCGGCGCCTTCATCACCAGGGACACGGTGAAGGCGGGCACGCCCGTGGTGCTGCCGCTGACCGGTGTGCCGCCGAACGAGATGCCGGACGACGCGAAGGCGGCGAAGGCCGCGCAGGCCGACCCGGACCAGGTGACCGGCACGGCCTGGCAGGACTTCACGCGCGGCAAGGGCCGGGGCGAGGTCAACGCCCCCGACACCGCCGAGTTCGGCTACGCGGGCATCAAGGTCGAGGCCGTCAAGGACGGCGAGGTGGTGGCGTCCACCGAGGCGGAGGCGGACGGCACTTTCGCACTGCCGAAGGAGGCGGACGGGGCTCAACTGCGCTTCCCCGCGTCGAACTTCCGCGAGCCGTACAACGGCGTCGACTGGCTCGGCCCGTCCCTGATCACGCCGGCGGTCATCGGCTCGTATCTGTGGATGTGGGCGGGGTTCGCGATGGTCCTGATCGCGGCGGGGCTCGCGAGCGTGCCGCGTGAACTGCTCGAGGCGGCGCGGGTGGACGGCGCCAACGAGTGGCAGGTGTTCCGGCGGGTGACGGTGCCGCTGCTCGCGCCGGTCCTCGCGGTGGTGCTGGTCACGCTCATGATCAACGTACTGAAGATCTTCGACCTGGTCTTCGTGATCCCGCCGGGCTCCTCGAAGGACGACGCGAACGTCCTCGCGCTCCAGCTCTACAACTCGGCGTTCGGCGACCGTGACGCGGGTGTGGCCAGCGCCATCGCGATGCTGCTCTTCCTCCTGGTGATCCCGGTGATGCTGTTCAACATCCGGCGCATGCGGCGGGAGGGGCGACGATGACGACCCAGACGGAGATCGTCAAGGCCAAGCAGTCCCTGGGCGGGCGCATCGCGTCCGCTCTGGGGGGCACCGCGCTGCGGGTGTTCCTGGTGCTCGTGGGGCTGTTCTGGCTGGTGCCGACGATCGGGCTGCTGATCGGCTCGCTGCGCACCTCCGCCGATATGAGCGAGAGCGGCTGGTGGAAGGTGTTCGGCGCGCCCTCGCAGATGACGCTGGACAACTACTCCAACCTCCTCAAGGACGAGACGATCACCGACTCGATCCTGTCCAGCGTCATGATCACCGTTCCGGCGACGCTGCTCGTGGTCGTCCTCGGCTCGCTCGCCGGATACGCCTTCGCGTGGATGGACTTCCCGGGCCGCGACTGGTGGTTCATCGGGGTGGTCGGGTTGCTCGTCGTGCCGGTGCAGGTGGCGCTGTTGCCGGTCTCCGAACTCTTCGGCGAGATCGGCATCTTCGAGACGACGGTCGGCGTGGTCCTCTTCCACGTGGCCTTCGGCCTGCCCTTCGCCATCTTCCTCCTGCGGAACTTCTTCGCGGAGATCCCGCGCGAACTGCTTGAGGCGGCGCGCCTTGACGGGGCGGGCGAGCTGCGGCTCTTCCTGCGGGTCGTGATGCCGCTGGGGGCGCCCGCGATCGCCTCGCTCGGCATCTTCCAGTTCCTGTGGGTCTGGAACGACATGCTGATCGCGCTGATCTTCGCCGACTCGGAGAATCCGCCGATCACGGTGGCGCTCCAGCAGCAGGTGCGGTTCTTCGGCGACAACGTCCACATCCTGGCGCCGGGCGCGTTCATCTCGATGGTGATCCCGCTGGCGGTGTTCTTCGCGTTCCAGCGGCAGTTCGTGTCGGGTGTGATGGCGGGGGCGGTGAAGTAGGCGGGGCCGTGTCCTAGAAGGGGCGCGGCAGGCGCGTTTTATTCGTACGACGGTTCGAGGCGGCCCGTGTTCGGGCTGCCTCCTTCCGTGTGCCCCCTCCTTGGCCC